>JAGDMB010000432.1 GCA_017860375.1 Bacteroidota bacterium
TTCCTCCCTTTCGCGAAGGGTCTCTTCCAAAGACTTGCGCTCCGAAATATCCCTCGATATTCCGGTTATCCCGATCACTTCGCCCTCTTCATTATAGATTGGGGTCTTGAAGGTTTCAGACCAGTATTGCCCCTGTGGAAGGTCCTCCACCTGTTCAAGAAGCTGTCTTTTCCCGCTTTTCTTTACCTCATCGTCATTGGATTCATATTCTTCCGCCACTTCCGGTGAACAAAGGTCATGATCCGATTTGCCAATAATATCGGCTACATCTTTGTTGTATAGTCTTGCGAAGGGTTCATTTACAATAATATATTTTCCCTCGTTGTCTTTTAGCCAGGCCAAGTAGGGGATATTGTCAAGAATGGCCTTTTGCTGGTTTTTCGTGGTAATGATGGCAGATTCAAGTTCCTTCAATTCGGTCATATCGCTGGTCACGTAAACATACCGGTAAACCTGGCCGTGGTTATCCACTACCGGGAATATCCGGGTCCAGACATTTTTCAGTTCCCCGTCTGGCTGCTGGATCCGGTATTGAATTCCCTTCCCCGGCTTTTTAAGGGCAAGTTCCTTTTTCACATGCCGCAGGTATTCCTTTTTGTCGGGCGGATAAATGGCTTCCTCCAGAAGGGAAGGATCCGCAATCAGGTCTTCCACTCCCCTGCCATAAATACGTTCAAAGGCAGGATTGGCATATAGTATCGAAGATTGGGTGGACAGAATAAAAACATCGGTGGTATTTTCAGCCAGTTGCCTGAATATTTCCTCGCTTTCGCGTATGGCATCCTGGGTGATTTTCCGTTCTGTGATGTTCACGGAGATTACCGTAATTCCGGTGATCCGGTGCTGTTCGTCAAGGATCGGGTAAAACGTGTTTTCGTAAAAGATATGCAAGTTGTCACGGGTATAGCGTTCTTCTGCGGTAAACTGTTCCCCCTGCAAAGCCTTTCTGTAATAATTCCTCCACTTCGGCTGTTCGCTGTCCGGCAGCATTTTCAGGATATGATCTCCGATCTTGATCTCTTTATTATAATGCGTGCGGAAAAAACTCCGGAAAGGATTGTTGGCGGTAATTATTCTTAAACCGGCGTCGGTCGACCAGATGAGGTTTTTGGTACTTTCCAGCAGGGCGTTGAGGTTGGCGTAACTGATGCTGATTTTTTCCTGTGCCTGTCTCAGCAGCGAATGAATTTCCTCCAGGTCGTTTTTCAGAACCGCATTCCGGTGTTCAAGTTCTTTAATTTTTGCAGGATAATTAATATGATTTTCTTTCCCTTTCATATCCGCATTTCCGATGAAAAAAGACAAGTGCTGAAAAAATGATTTCCCGGTTAAAGTTATTCCTTTTTTCGCCGTTTTATTTCATCACGGATCATGGATGCCTTTTCATAATCTTCATCTTTAACCGCATCATTTAGCATTTCCTGCAGTTCAGCAAGATTCACCTTCCTCAGCTCATCCGTAAAAGGCTTGTTCTCAACGGGGATATTTTTGGGAGCGGTGGATTTCTCGGGTGAACCGCCAATGGTGGCTTCCTTCTCAAAGTCAAGAATAATTCCTGCTTTGCGTATGATTTCTTCGGTGGTATAGATAGGGCATTTAAATCGCAGTGCCAGTGCAATGGCATCCGAGGTCCGGGCGTCGATTTCGATAATCCTTTTGCCGTCATCACAGGTGAGTTTTGAAGAAAATACGCCTTCTTCAAGTTTGTATACCGTCACTTCCAAAAGATCAATGGAAAAAGTACGGGCAAAATTCAGGAATAGGTCATGTGTAAGCGGGCGCGGAGGCTTGAGTCCCTCCAGCTGAATTGCGATTGCCTGTGCCTCAAATCCTCCGACAATGATGGGGATTCTCCGGTTTCCGTTTTCTTCAGCCAGTACAAGGGCATACGCTCCTGTTTGCGTCTGGCTGTAGGATATTCCTAGAACGTTTAACTTTATTTTATTCATTATCAGCTATAAACAATTACTGCCAACCCCAATCCTTTTACAAATATAATGATTTCATTCTATCATTAAAGACTTTCCGGGATAAACCACGAAGCGGTCAGCGAATGCAAAAACAAAAATTTTGCCTGCCGTGTTTTTACTCCGTCAAAGAATAATTATGCATTAATTTGCACTTAAATCAAAGTTTTATATCTTTGCAATCCCAAAATTTAACTGTTACAATATTAATTCAATGTATGCCATTGTTACAATAGCCGGTCAGCAATTTAAAGTTGAAAAAGGCAAAAAAGTAATTGTTCATCAGCTTCCGTCAGAGGTTGGTGAAGAAGTGACCTTTGAAAAAGTGTTGCTTATTGATAATGACGGAAAAATCAGTGTTGGCACTCCGTATGTTAAGGAAGCCGCTGTCACCGCCCAGGTTGTATCGCACCTGAGAGGCGACAAGATAAAGGTTTTTAAAAAGAAAAGGAGAAAAGGGTACCAGGTATTGAACGGCCACCGTCAATATTTTACGGAATTAAGGATCGAAGAAATTATCGAATCCGGATTTGTCAGAAAAGAGCCGAAACCCAAAAAAGCGGCAGAACCTAAGATAAAAGCGGAAGAATCTGCACCGGAAGAAGCTGCTAAAACCGAAGCAAAAGCGGTCTCCGGAAAAAAACCGGCAAAATCAGCGGACAAGAAAACCGCGGAACCAAAAGAGGCCAC
>JAGDMB010000113.1 GCA_017860375.1 Bacteroidota bacterium
CTGATTCAATGCCTACGCCGGCCGCATTCCTGTATTTCAGCTATACCACACTTACCACCACCGGATACGGCGATTTTCTGCCGGTTAGTGCACTCGCCCGCACGCTGGCCATCATTGAGCAATTGATTGGCGTATTGTACCCGGTAATACTCATTGGGAGGCTCGTGTCCCTGAAAGTGGAGAAGTCCTGAGATCCCGGGGATATTCAGGAGATGGACAATACTTCAGCAAGGCTGCCGGCAGCAAAGAAGGTATGAGCGCTGAATAAAATCTAAACCTTTTGCAGGCTGAAAACATAGGTTTTCCAGGGAGCTTCATCAAAGTAAATGCCTTTTGCTTTCAGCTCACCGCCCGGATAGGTATATTCACTGTCACTCAGCAGGTCGTGCAGGCACCACTGATAGTGTTCGAGCGAATCAAAAGCAAGGTGCACATAGCCCTGGCTGAAGTGGCCCGCATAGTTCACAAACACCAGTATTCTTTCTTCGCTGCTGCCCTCCCACAGGAAACATACAAAGGAATCATACGATTGGTTATCTTCCCATGCTGGAGTGCAGTGAAGCAGTTGCCAGTTTCCGCTTCGGAAAACTGGCTGGCATAAAATGTCAAGGAGTTTCGCATAAAACCTCTCCAGAACTTCGTTCAATGATTCATGAGGTTCCCTTACAAGATGCGGAGAGATCCGTTTTTTTCTTCCCCGGAACTGACCCTGGTGAAAGAAACGAAGACCCGGGGATAGAAAAGTAAGAATGGCAGCAGCCTCATGCATGCCGGCAGGAAAGGTAGCAGCCGCCCTTGGCTCATCATGATTCTCAAGAAACCTGGCCATTTTGCCCTGGTAATCCAATCCGGCAAAAAAATGTTCCCGCACCGGTTTTGCATGGCCTTCTTTTAAACGGTCGTATAAACGTTTATCGTATGCATAATCAAATCCCTGCTGGAGTAAAGTCCATTCCAGATCCCAATAAACCTCTGCCATAAAACAAAAGGTTGGATTGGCTTCACGAACCCGCCGGGTGGCTTCCGGCCAGAAGAGCCGGCATCGGATATTCCATGTTCTTTCAAATACATCCGGAAGCACCAGCATAGCCATGTCGCAGCGCACACCATCGCACTGTCCGGCAATTTTAATCAATTCACCGATCATGGCTTCCTGAAGGTTCGGATTTCCATAATTGAGCTGCAGCGTATCAGGCCAGCCGGGGAAAAACGGGTCCCTGCCATGAGCAAGAATGACATCTCCTTCCTCACGCCGGATCCGGGTATAATTCTGTGGCTCATTTTCCAGATTCAGTAGTCCCGCCCGGATATAGAAATCCGTGTGGTCGTCTACCCATTCATGATCCATTGCGGTATGATTGGGAACGAAATCCAGCATCAGTTTCAGTCCCCGATCCCTTAGCCGTTTGCGCAGTCGCGATAAAGCAGCATCACCGCCCAGCTGTTCAGAGACCGTGTACCGTGTAATGGCAAAACCCGAACCGGCAATATCCTCTTCCTCCAGGTCGGGCAATGTCTCCTGAAACTCCTTTCTCCATTCGGGATTCTGCCTTGAAACACGCTGCCCTGCTTTGCCGGTCTGCCATACGCTCAGAAACCAAATCCAGTCGAAACCGGAGTCGGCCAGTTTATCCAGCTCTGCATCGGGAATATCGTCAAGGGTGGCAGGACGTCCCAGTTTGAGCGACAGGTCAGTCATCCAGACCCGGGTGTTGACCTGGTATAACGAAGGGTATAATGTTCCGGACATGGTGTGATGATTTTTATTATAGGAAATAAAATTCTTTAAGGACTTAATCTTGTGATGATTTAAATACTGCCTTTTTACCGAGTTCAAGAACCTGTTCCGATGAAGTACTGGCGAAAAGGTGCATCAACCGGGCAACCACTCCCGTCCATCCGGTTTGATGGCTTGCTCCGATTCCGGCTCCGTTGTCTCCGTGGAAATACTCATAGAACAGTACATTGTCCTTCCAGTTTGGATCTTCCTGGAATTTACGCGTGCCTCCGTAAACCGGTCGCAATCCCTGGTCATTTTTAAGAAAGATGCTTGCCAGGCGTTGGGCAATATTGTTTGCTACCCCGAAAAGATTCATCTTATTGCCTGAACCCGTCGGACATTCGATTTTGAAATTGTCACCGTAATAGCCATGATATTGCATCAATGCACGTATTATCAAAGCGTTAACTGGCATCCATATGGGTCCGCGCCAGTTTGAATTGCCTCCAAACATGCCTGAATCCGATTCGCCGGGGAGATAAGCCACCGTGTAATCCTGGCCATTTACATTGACATGGAAAGGATGATCGGCATGGTGGCGCGAGAGGGCGCGTATTCCATAGGAACTTAAGAATTCCTTCTCATCAAGCATTATGCTCAGAACCCTTCTGAGCCGGGTTTCGTCAAGCACGGATGCCAGTTTTCGTCCGGACACTCCTGTTTTCGACGGATTGTGTATGGCTGCAAATAATTCTTGCTTGGAACTTAAAAACGTATTCAACCGGATTCCAAGTTCAGGATACTTTTTGATCAGTTCACCCTCGAAAACAGTGGCCGCACAAAGCGGGAGCAATCCTACCATCGACCTGACCTTGAGACGTTTGGCCGTTCCGTCCGGAAGACGCAACACATCATAGAAGAAACCATCCTCTTCATCCCACATCCCTGTATTATCGCCCAGATGTATCATTGAGGATGCGATCCAGAGAAAATGCTCGGTAAATTTAAGCGCCATGTCTGCATATGCGCGGTTATGAAGGGCAAGCTCGGCTGCAATTTCAAGCATATTCTGGCTGAACAGGGCCATCCATGCAGTACCATCTGCCTGTTCAAGATATCCACCCGTGGGAAGGGGTGCACTGCGGTCGAACACACCGATATTATCGAGCCCCAGAAATCCCCCCTCAAACACATTGCGGCCCGCACGGTCCTTACGGTTCACCCACCAGGTGAAATTCAACAGCAATTTCATGAAATTTGCGCTGAGCCATTCCGTATCTTCCGTGTGTTTTGTCAGTTTTTCAAGCCTGTAGGTGAAGATGGTGGACCAAGCCAGGACCGGAGGATTCACATCACTGAAATTCCATTCATAAGCCGGAACCATTCCGTTGGGATGCATATAATGCCCCTGAAGCATAAGCCGTAATTGTTGTTTTCCAAAATCAGGATCAACCAGGGTGAGCGCCAGAACGTGAAAGGCAAGGTCCCATGAGGCATACCAGGGATATTCCCACTTGTCGGGCATGGAAATTACATCTCCGTTATACATATGATGCCATTCTTCATTTCTGGGTGCATGCTTGCGTGATGCAAGGAAGGGATCGGCACCATGTTCATCGAGCCATTTATCGATATCGTAAAGATAAAATTGTTTGCTCCACAACATTCCGGCCAAAGCCTGCCTGAATACATTAGCCTGATCTGCGTTAAAGGATGGAGGTATTATGGTGCCATAAAAATCATCCGCATCCTTGGTTCGGGAAACAAAAATCTCCTCAAACGGATCACCAAACGGATTGAATCCTTTTGAAGGATTACGGGTTAATCGCAACCGGATGACCGCTGATTTTCCGGGCTTAATGGTGAGGGAATAGTCAGCAGCTGCTTTGGTACCCGCGCACTTTGAATTTACCGCTCCTTTCTTGCCATGTACAATGTACTCATTGATGCCATCCTTAACATAAGGACTCTTGTTGGGAGTGCCGAAAATCCGTTCCGTGTTGGTTTCATTATCCGTAAAGAGAAGATCGGGAATTCCCTCGCAATAAAGACTGTAATCACCAGGATCGGAATGGTCAATTGTAACGATCACAGGCGATTTTGCTCCGGCCAGCTGTTGCATGCCCGGCTTTTTCACTTTTCCTCCCAAAGACCAGGTATTCCTGAACCAGAGTGTTGGCAACACGTGTATGGGTGCAGCTTCAGGTCCGCGGTTACATACCGTTATTTTTATCAGGATATCCTCCGGAGATTCTTTTGCATATTCCACAAATACATCAAAGTACCTGTTCTGGTCAAACACTCCGGTGTCCAGCAATTCGTATTCAAATTCATAGCGGCTCCTTGACTGGTTGGTGGTCACCAGTTTTTCATACGGATAAGCTGCCTGCGGATATTTGTACAGGTATTTCATGTAAGAGTGTGTAGGAGTACTGTCGAGATAGAAATAATATTCCTTTACATCCTCACCATGATTGCTCTCGCTGTTGGTCAATCCGAACAACCGTTCCTTGATAATGGGATCATTCCCGTTCCACAAAGCGAGGGCAAAACAGAGTTGTTGCTGATCATCGGAAATACCGGCCAGACCATCCTCCCCCCAGCGATAAGCACGTGAACGTGCCTGGTCATGCGTGAAATAGTTCCATGCATCGCCGTTTTCACTGTAATCCTCCCTTACCGTACCCCATTGTCTTTCGCTCAGATAGGGCCCCCATTTTTTCCAGGGTACTTTTTTTTCTTTGGCTTCTTCGAGTCTTTTACTCTCTGCAGGATGATCTTTGGAGACTGGTTTTTTGGTTTTTGCTTTCATGAATGAATTAATTAAGGTATGTAAACGGAAAAAAATCTACTGGGATCCGGGAATGAAATTAAAACCCGGATTATTCTTTTCGTCAGGTTAATTTAAGAATTATTCCTGAATGGTTTTATGATTGATAATGAAATTGTATTATGATGGATGCGAATTCATTAAAAGTACTGATTTCAGAAGGTCATGTAAATAGAACTATAGTACTGGAGGCAACCTGTCATCGAATTGCATATTTGCCATTGCCTTTCTTTGAAAAATTATTACCTTTAGCCGTCATTTAATACATCCATACTTATGAAAAAAATACTCCTATTTACCCTGCTAACGGCATTATTGTTCTCCTGCAAAAACAAAACCGTCAGTGATACTTCAGCAGACAGTTATACTGCATTTGCTGAAAAAGTAAAGCAATTGGACCTGAAAGCTGAAAATTTTGAAGATGTAACAGACTTTATAGAACTTACGGGAGCGGATTATATGCCCGGAATTGGAAACGATCCGTATAACTATGAAAAATACCTGGGCAACGTTGTTCTGGCGGCTGCCAATCTGGGAGTTTACGTGGCCGATGGTCTGTATCAGTTTACCTACAATGAATATACCGATGGGTATAATAGCATGACGGCCGCAAAGAACATTGCCGATCACCTGGAACTCGGCGCTGTATTTGATGATCTCATGATGGACCGTTACAACGATACCACCGTATATGCCGATTCTATTCTTACCGTTGTGGGCCGATGCATTACGGAATCGAAACTGTTGTTAAATAAAGAAGACAAGATGCAGGTATTTACGGGACTTATCGGTGGTAATTATATTGAAAAGCTTTACATCATGTTCAATATTATTTTCGAATACAATATTGATCTGCCTGAAGATGCAAAATTAACGATCCTTCGTCAGGTATTATTAACCACCAATACATTTCTGAAGAAACTTCCCGATGTAATTGCTTTGGTTGAATCCGTGAAAAAGGAAACCGATCCGGGTACTATTCTTGATATGCTTAAGGAAATTGAAGCCTTGCGCCAGCAGGTGAAATACAAAGACGAATTCGGAAATCTAACCCCTGCCATGATTTTTGAAAATCCGGAATTGCTTGCTATGTATAAGAAGATAAAGGAAGTACGCACCTTCATTGTGGCGGTGCCGAAATAATATCAGGATTGGTTAATCGATACAATAATGGCTGTTGAAGATCTTAACAGCCATTTTTTTAACCGTCGTCGTTTTTATTATGCTCGGATAAACAGTAATATTATAGTGCTTATTGTTTTTGCCGTTGAACTTTTTGAATTTGCTTTTGTTTTTCAGATAACTTTTAAAGTACTCGTAATTTGAACCTATATTTGTAATTAAATCAAAATCCATTTTTATGAAAAAAGTAATTCTATTAGTATCTGCCCTGATATTGACTGCAGGCATAAAAGCACAGTCAAACAAGGAAGAAATTGACCTCATGCAGTCAGTGTATGGCATGGAAAAGAAAGCTATGGTGGAGGAATTTGTAAAAGTTGACCCTGCACAAAAGGCTGCTTTCTGGCAACTGTATGATGAATATGAAACGGCCCGGAAAGACCTTGGCAAGAGAAGGATCGAACTGCTGGAACAATACGCCGACAGTTATGACAGGCTGACAAACGAGACAGCCGATGCATGGACAAAAGAAGTATTAGACCTGAGCAAAAAAACAGATGCCTTGCTGGTTTCCTATTACAATAAGATAAAAAAGGTCACCAATCCGATCGTTGCCCTGCAGTTTTACCAGATCGAGGGCTACATTTTGTCGGGGATCCGTCTCAAAATACTGGGAGAAATTCCTTTTCCCGGGAAGTAAATATCCTTCCAAAGCAAATCATAAAATCCGGAACGCCTTGCGCTTTCCGGATTTTTTAACGGGACATTTGCACATTTTTCCGGTCTCCTGAACTTTTAGACTGGTAAGCTGATGAAATATGGCGTAAATTTGGAATGACAATCCATTCTGAATGCATTTCAACCGTTTATTCAGGTTTTTAAGAGCTTTCCTCCTTTCCTTGGTGATCTTATTTACCCTGGTATTCCTTGGAATAAATTTACCGTTCAGTCAGCGATTTATCACTGCAAAAGCGAACCGGATCTTTCAGGATAAGGGCCTACCTGTAAATATTGAAAAAGCAACCATACTGGTTAACGGCAAGATCAACTTATCCAAAGTCAGAATTTTAACAGACGACAGGGATACAATTGTTTTTGTTCAGCGGATCCGGATCGCGGTTCGGCCCTTTTCTCTTCTTTTTAAAAAAGTGAAAGTAATAAACGTTTTGGTTGAGGATGCAGTGGTCAATCTCAACAAAGACAGCCTGACCGGAAAATTAAACTTAGTCTCGCTGTTTTCGCCCGGCAAATCGACTCAGGAAATCAAAAAGAAACCCAAAAAAAAGTGGGATATCAATGCAGAAACTGCAAACCTTGAAAATATCCGCTTTTCCTATACCGATGAGTCTCATGGAATTCAAATCCGTCAATCGGTCGGAAAGATCCATATAGGGTTTGACAAATTCTCCCTGATCAATCGGCAAATGTATGCCGCATTTCTTGATATGGAGGAGGTTCACGGCGGAGTTACCCTGAAACCATCTTCCCGGGGAAAAAATGACCAGAACAAACCTCCCGTCGCCTGGAAATTCAAACTCAATCAATCGGACCTCAGGGACATTCTGTTCATCCTTCATCAGCCTGATAAGAACCAACGGATGGAGTTCTCACTCGGCAGGGGAGGCATTTCGAACGCAGGCCTTTCCCTGGCGGACAAACAGATCACCGTTTCCAGGCTTATGCTCC
>JAGDMB010000433.1 GCA_017860375.1 Bacteroidota bacterium
CGTAGACAATGCCGTCCGGCCACCATTCCGAACTGGCCGCCTGGTGCAGGTAGTCGTCAATTCCCTCCCACTGAACAAAAACCCACCGATCGGGATCATCATCGGGTTCAATATCCATGCCGTCAACGATAACTTCTTCCGTAAACTCCTTTTGCAGGATATCAAGGCCTACAGATTCAATTGCCACGGGGTCCAGGGAGAACAGAAGGGATGAAGACCAGTCACCATGGAACGGTGCCGATTGGAATTTCTGTGGGGGTTGATGCTCATAGGAGGTTGACCACAACGCTTCCATGAAATACATCAGGGTATTTCCGCCCAGGTATTTGCTGCCCATAAGGTCGACAAAAACCCGGTATGACTTGTATTCGGTCCGTAACGGAACCTGATTGTCAGGATTCATCAGGCCTTTGTGCAGTCGCCACGAACCGTCTGAGGTATTGGATCCGAAATGATTTTTTGCAAAAAAGGTAACACCGCCCCAGCGATGACCTTTCATGGTGGGCACGTTAAGCAGGTAATCAGCATCCATCATGGCAGTAAAGAAATAGTTGGTCTTGGTATCCGAATCCATCACGGTTCCCTTATCGGAATAATAGATGCCTTTTTCACTGCTGGCAGTTATCTTTGTCCTTCCCGGAATCGTCCTTTTCGATCCGTATTTAACATTCGGGAACTCCGCATGCCATACATCATACAATGTATTCCAGATATCCGCAATGGGATCACCGATAAATATATTTTCCTGGGGCACACCGGCTTCGTTGATCAATTGCCGTAACAGGGCAAGGATGGTTTGCGGGGAAGTGTCGTATTCGATAGGGGTATACGACGGCATTTCACCATCCGGTTCCGCGCCGCTGTAAGCGGTAACAGCATTGATTTTTATAAAGATAGTCTCCCCGGCAACATACCCGATATCGCCTTTGCCATGATTGGTATTGAAATACCGGAAAATGGCATCCCAGGCTTCCGCATGCGTCTCTTTTCCGGTCAGCGACTTGATGCCGTCCGAGAACATCTTGTCTACCACGGTCTGATTGCAATTCTTATCCAGCCAATACGCATCGCTTTTGTATCGGGCTGGATTTGTGTAGTTTTCATTCGTTGCATCGGGATTATATACCCATACCACCCTGCCGGGGTAAATCCCTTTTGGCGTGCCGATCGGTACATTGGGTCCAAGCGGATCCGTAAACAATCCGGTCTGATTGCTCCTGCCAGTGCCGGCAGCGGAAGGAAGCGCCTGCATCACCAGGGTGACCGCGCTGAAAACAATGCCTGCGGCCAGCAGGGAAAACGAATAGGTGTACCGGTTTTTACGAAAGTGAGCCACGGCCTTTCTGAAGAAAAGCACGGAAGCCGTCATGGTAACTATATAAGCGATAAACGAATACGCCAGGGGCATGGCCACTTTCATGCAGGGATAAGTCGTCCGGCTTGGTTTTGGTATTACCCTTACCAGGAACCAGATAAGCGAAGCAATTCCGATGACGGCAAAAGAAACAAAGGAGACAAGGCCGGGTTTCCTGAACGACCCGATCCGGCCGGTTGCTTTATTGATGTTGAAAAGACGGCTGAGCCATCTGCGTTTTGTATCTTCCATAAAAAAATGAAACCGATTGTCAATATGTCAATATTCCCGGTACAACGGGTACAGGTTTGGGAAAACGTAATCCGAATGCAAGTTTGAACAGGGTAGAAAACAGTCCGCAAGGTAACAATTTTTCAGGAATTCCTTCGGTATGCCGGATTAGAATTGTTCTAAATTATGAACAAACACAATAAAGTTATTATGGATTTATTTTAACTGTTGCATAAAATCTTATTTACTTTGCAGAGGAAATTAAATCTGTTTTACAAATTTTACAGGGCAATTTAGAAGGAATCGTTTATAAAAAAGAGAGAACAATGGCAAATCCTGTCAATACTATTCTTAGAAAATTTTTTGGAAGCAAATCCGAACGTGATATCCGGGAAATTCTTCCCCTCGTGGATAAAATAAAGGCTGAATTTGAGCTGCTTCAGGGGATAAGCAATGATGCACTGCGGGTGAAAACAAAGGAGCTGAAAGAGATTGTCCGTGCTTCGGTAAAGCCGGCAGAAGAGGAAATTGCCTCCATCCGGGCCACGATAGAAGGGGAAAACCTCGAAATCGCCGATGTGGAAGAAAGGTACAAAAGAATGGAAGGGATCGAGAAAGAGATGATCAGCACCATTGAGAACACACTCAATGAGATCCTTCCTGCCGCATTCGCAATCGTAAAGGAAACAGCCCGGCGTTTTAAGGAGACGGAATACCTTGAGGCAACAGCCACCGATTTTGACAGGGATATTGCAGCCGTGCGTGACAGCGTTAAAATTGAAGGCGACAAGGTACGGTGGTACAACGTATGGAATGCGGGAGGTAATCCCATCACCTGGGATATGGTGCATTATGATGTGCAGCTGATCGGCGGCGTTGTACTTCACCAGGGCAGGATATCGGAAATGGCCACAGGTGAAGGCAAAACACTGGTCGCTACCCTCCCTGTATTTCTGAATGCTTTGGCGGGCAAAGGCGTGCACATTGTCACCGTAAACGATTACCTGTCGAAACGTGACTCGGAATGGATGGGCCCTATCTTTGAATTTCACGGATTAT
>JAGDMB010000434.1 GCA_017860375.1 Bacteroidota bacterium
AAGGAAGGATAAATTGGCTCCGAGGATGGGGGTGAATCCGCTGCCCTTTTCTTCTGTTTCCACCTCGCGGTCTGCGGTTTGTGCATCCAGAAAGCCGGCCTGTGCGGACAGGTCAACACCCACGGCACCTCCGACCGCCCTGATGTAATCACCGGGTGCAAATGTGCCACCCATGGCAGGATTCAAAGGAGCAGCTGTAATGGTAATGTCCCGGATATAACCCGAATAGGTATTTTTTGCGGTGACATACCTGGCTCCGACAGCAAACGAAATCATGTCATTTAATTCATAGGTGAATCCCAGCTGATAGCCGAAATAGGTGGATGTGCCTTCAAAATAAATATCCGCGCCATAACCGGTGATGTTTCGGAACATGGGATCTGTACCCATTAGGGCCAGAACTTGCTGGTCGAGGGGTGCCAATGCATTTGAAACAGAAGGCACCAGTAAGGTAAGGTCCTTTTCAAACGAGAACAATCCGTCATTATAGGTTGCTCCGCCGCCGCCGCCGACGGGATTAAATCCGAAAGAAACACCAATCTTTCCTTTTGTCCAGGCAGCATAAATACTCGGAAAGACAGGAGCTTTTACCTCTCCTGTATAGAGCTTCGGACTTTCCATAAGAAGCGGGTAAGTGGCTGTTACATCCTTGGTCTGGAAAATGGTCTGGCTGTTCAGTGAGAAATGAAAGCCATCCTCCAGCTTGGTCAGCCCGGCCGGGTTGAAATAAACGGCATCAATCCCGGTTGAAGCATCCCGAACCATGGTTCTTACCCATGTGGCGCTCTGGTTTGTGTTGGTTACTATACCACCGGCGTTTGCCAGGTAGGGGATAAGCACTGCGGTGGTTAAAATTAGTAATAGTTTTTTCATCGTTTTCCAATTTTGGTTCGTCGACGAATATAGTCATTTCATTTTAATATGCAATAGCCTGACCTTCAGCAGGGTTTTTGACAAAGGATGATTTTTATCATGCAATTGCCTGTTGATCTGTTGTTTCTGTGGGAATTACCCGATCCCGAAAAAGATTTACCAAATGTGTTTTTTTTAACTTTACCGGATAGATTTATATTTTTGCTGAAATCCCGACACCATGATCGTCATTGACAAAAACCTTACCGATAAACTTACCAGGGAGGCTGCAGTGCATCCCCGCAAAAGAAAAAACCATAATTTTCACCGGGAATTCTCCGATCCCATGAACCGCATGCTGCATGCCATGGAACCTGAAACATACGTACAGCCTCACAAGCACGAGAATCCCGATAAACGGGAAGCCTTTATCATTCTGAAGGGAAAAGTGGCCGTGATTGAATTTGATGACGCGGGAAATATACGGGAACATTTCATCCTCGATCCGGTAACCGGCAATTATGGCGCCGAAATACGGCCGCGTACCTGGCACTGCCTGATCGCGCTGGAAAAGGGATCCATTGTATACGAGGTCAAGGATGGTCCCTACGATCCTTCCGATGATAAATTTTTTGCCTCATGGGCCCCGGCAGAGGGAGAAGCCGGAACCGAAAACTACAGGAATTCCATTTTGAAACAAATAAAGAAACAGCAATGAGCCATAACAAACCTTCCATACCGAAAGGAACCCGTGACTTCTCGCCGGCCGAGATGGTGAAACGGAATTTTATCTTTGATACCATAAAGGAAGTCTTTACGAAATACGGGTACCTTCCCCTGGAAACCCCTGCCATGGAAAACCTCGATACCCTGCTGGGAAAATACGGGGAGGAAGGCGACAAACTCCTTTTTAAGATTTTGAATTCGGGCGATTTCAGACAGGAATTGGGTACGGATGATCTCAATACTTTAACCGCAGGTGCCCTTTCATTGAAGATCTGCGAAAAAGGCCTTCGGTATGACCTTACGGTACCTTTTGCCCGCTATGTGGTGCAGCATCAGCATGAGATACTCTTCCCCTTCCGCCGGTATCAGATCCAGCCTGTTTGGCGTGCTGACAGACCGCAAAAGGGACGTTACCGCGAATTTTATCAGTGCGATGCAGACGTGATCGGCAGCGATTCGCTGCTGAATGAGGTGGAACTCATCCAGATCATGGATGAGGTTTTTACAAAGCTGTCAGTAAGGGCAGGTATTAAAATAAACAACCGCAAGATCCTGTCGGCGATCTCCGAATACGTGGGTGAAGCGGGACGCATGACGGACCTGACCGTTGCCATGGATAAACTCGACAAGATAGGGGAGGAAAATGTTTTTGCCGAGCTTCGCGAAAAGGGCGTAAGCCCGGAAGCAGTGGAAAAAATACGGCCGCTGCTTAAGATTTCCGGCAAACCGGCGGAAAAACTGTCGGCATTGTCGAATATTCTTAAAAATTCAGCCACCGGATCAAAGGGAATTGAAGAAATGCAGAAGATCTTTGCCTACATCGGGGAAATGTCCCTCACCAATCCGGTGGAATTTGACATTGCCCTGGCCCGGGGATTAAATTATTACACCGGGACAATTTTTGAAGTCAAGGCAGCGAATATGGAAATCGGGAGCATCTGCGGAGGCGGGCGCTACGATGATCTCACCGGCATCTTCGGCCTTCCGGGTACTTCGGGAGTGGGTGTATCCTTTGGAGCCGACCGCATCTATGATGTGATGACCCATTTCGGCCTTTTC
>JAGDMB010000435.1 GCA_017860375.1 Bacteroidota bacterium
ATCGGACTGTTCATGAAGAACACCGAAACAAAAAAGCAATATTTTGCCTTATTGATCATCAGGCGCATGAAATATGACTGGTATTTTGAACATAACGTTTTCATTGTTTATTTGGTTGACCTGATTAAAATATTTTTTCTGGCCGTAGTGGCAATAAAATCCTTCAGATAATAAGGCTCGAAATAAGCTGTGTTTTCATAAATGTTGTCCCGGTATAGCCGGAAAGATTTTGATACCATAGCACCGGCTGAAGGATAAATTCCATCCATAAAACGGCTGTTTTTCCATGAGATAAGTTCCCGGCATTTTGCAGCGCCGGATCCGAAGTAAACCAGGTTCTGAGCGGGGGAGATCATGGAAAATGTATGAACATCAATGACAACAGCTTTATCCTGTTGTTTGCGGTTGCCCTCATGATCAAAGAGGGCCATATATACTTCCATCCTCCGTGCATCAATCATGGGACACAGGATGGTATTCTCATCCAACAGAACAGCCGGATGTTCCTTTTTAATTTTTTGCAGGGCGCATTGAACCATGGTCTCAAGTGTACTGACAGCCAGCAGTGGGATTTTTGCACCATAAGATAATCCTTTGGCAGTAGCAACTCCGATGCGCAGTCCTGTATAGGATCCGGGTCCTTTACCGATGGCAATGGCATTCAGTTCACGCACCGACAGATGCTGTTCTGTAAGCATTTCCTCAATAAATACCATCAGTTTTTCAGCATGAGATTTTTCTTCTGAAGACTCCTGTATTGCTATTATCCTGTCATCTTCAGCCAGAGCAACCGAACAAACCGGTGTTGCCGTTTCGATATTCAGTATGAAGGCCATGTATTTCTCAACGTAAAACCGACAACAGGATTTCAAAAAGCATACCAATTTCTCTTCAGGTCTTTATTTCGGAAACGACCGACAATTTCAGCATAATTCCTGTAAGCCGGTCCCGGCAAACTACCCGTTGAGATATCAGATCTACATGTCGCTTTCTTTTTCTTTACTTTTCTTCTTGTCTGTTTTTAACAATTCCTCGGGGGTTACTTTTTTTACGGATGATCCGTCTTTTAGTCTTTTTGTTATGATATGGTAAGGTGCAGTAATGACCTCCTGGTTTTCGGAAAGGCCACTGAGGATTTCAATATAGGTATTATCCTGTATTCCTGTTTTTACGGTGGTCAATTTAGCTTTCTGGTTGTCGAGCACAAAAACGATTTCTTTGTATTCATCAAGATTATCTTGTGTTTTGGCAGAGTCCGGCTTTTGTAATGTATCAGCCTTACGGGTTACAGCCTGAAGAGGCACGGTAAGGATATTGAATTTCGATTCGGTAAGAATATCCACCGAAGCAGACATACCAGGCCGGAATGGATATTTATTACCGGCTTGAATAAGATCCTGGTAAGACGACTGCAGCAATAAAATCTTAACCTCAAAATTGGTAACCTGGTCTGCAGAAGTACCAACAGTACTAGCGGAATTAGCAATTTCGGTGACAATACCCTTGAATTTTCGGTCGGGATAAGCATCTATCTCAATAAGGGCTGAATCATTCAGGCTGACCCTGACGATATCATTTTCATTCACTTCTGTAAGCACTTCCATCCTGCTGAGATCAGCCAGTCGAAGCAGGTCCGTTCCGGTCATCATGGAGGTTCCGACTACACGTTCGCCCTTTTCGACGAGCAAGGTTGTTACTATGCCATCCATCGGCGCATAAATTGAAGTTTTACGCAGTTCTTCCTCGGCTTCTTTCAGGGTGGCTTCAGCGCTGTGCACCGAGTATTCAGCGGCCTGAACCGTCTGAAGGGCTGCATCGACATCGGCTTTGGCCACTTTGTAATTGGATTCGGCAGTCTCCCATTCTGAGGCGGAAATTGTTTTTTCTTCCCAAAGGATCTTGCTGCGCTCATAGGCAAGACGGGCTTGTTCAAATCTTGATTCCACCTGCACCAGCATGGCTTTATTATTGGCAAGGTTTGCCTTTGCCCCGTTCAGAGCGGCAACGGTTCTGTCCCTTGCCGACATATAAACATCGGGTTTGATCTTTAGCAGAAACTGTCCCTTTTTCACTGCATCGCCGTCTTTGACAGCAAGTTCCACGATCTCACCTGCTACATCAGGCGTGATTTTGACATCTGTTTCAGGCTGGACCTTACCATTGGCAGTAATCATTTCGGTAATATTGCGAAGGGTAGCCTTTTCGGCGGTCACTTCATATACCAATGAATTCCCGATCCATCCTGCTTTCTTCCCGACGATCAGAAAAACAATGAGGGCAACAACAAAAAGAGAGAGATATAATAAAATTTTCCTGGGATTCATTTCGGTTGAGGATTTATTGATTTAAGTGTAAAATTAGAATTTGATTGATAATAATGAACAAAACCCACCTGTTTTTTCGTGAATTAAATGGTTGGATCAGATATTTGGACCTTAATTTCCCAATGGTATTACTGAGATATTGCATGTTGACATTAACCTGTTAAATGACGATAGAATTCTTCCTAATCTAAACTAGATTTGCATTTTTACCAGCAGCATTGATGAAAAGTAAGGACGAAGAGCCAGTCAATATGAAATTGGAAGGGATAGGACAAGTCCTTTTTGTCAGAAGCCGGACTTCCAAATACCTTCG
>JAGDMB010000436.1 GCA_017860375.1 Bacteroidota bacterium
TTCCTTGATGGTGTGGTAAACCCGGTCGTCTATGATAATTTCTTTTCGGGTCACCGGTTTTTCCATGGAATCAATCAGCGCCCAGCCGATGCCACCGCCTGAACCGACACTAATAAATCCTTCCTGCGGCCGCGTGTAGATGGCATATTTCTTACGGTAGAATTCAGGATGCAATACGCAATTGCGTTGCTGACCCGAAGAGGAAACCAGGTCGGGTAGTCTTTCCCAGTCTATAAGATCATGGGTTCGCGCAATTCCGCAGGCGGCAACCGCCGATGAAGTATCGTTGGGCGGTGCGGACGGGTCTTTCCGTTCCGTACAGAACAAACCGTATATCCATCCGTCTTCATGGAGGGTAAGCCGCATATCGTAAAGATTGGTGTCCGGAATTTTCGTTTCGGGCATGGTCAGCGGAAAATCCCAGAAACGCCAGTGGTTAATTCCATCAGGACTTTCCGCAATGGCAAAGAATGATTTCCTGTCCCAGCCTTCCACCCTTACAACCTGTATGTACCGGCCTTTAAATTCCATGGCTCCGGCATTGAAGGTTGCATTGATTCCAAGCCGCTGCATCAGGAACGGATTTGTTTCCGGGTTCAGATCGTACCTCCAGAAAACCGGCACGTGACTGGCCGTGAGGACAGGCCTTTTATACCGGTAGTAGATGCCGTTGTAATTTTTCTCTTTGCGCTTGTTCTTCCTGCTAATCACTTCTTCATTTTCCCTGAAGAGATCCTTCACCCTTTTTTGAAAATCCTTTTTCTCCATGTTTTTAGGGGATTAAATTGCACATGTATGTTTTTTCAAAAATAGCAAAATTTACCGATACCGATCAGCCTTCGCACCGATGCGGTCATTTCATGCTTTGAAATTCCGGCGGATAAAATTTATGGCATCCGTCAGCAACAGCAGGTAAATGACAGTGGAAAACATCCAGATAATGGATACATTAAACCACAGCGTATCCATTTCCTGACCGTTGAAGATCTTTGAGGGCGCAAACATCACGGTTCTTCCGTAATTTGAGACAGGGGTCTGGTATATCCCATCCCTGAAACGGACATACCGGTCGCCGATAAGCTCGATCTGGTTTCCGTAATGGCTGTTGGTTACAATTTCCCGGAGCTTCTCATTGGTGTAATTGCTTTTTAACCTGCGAAATCCGTCTTGTCCCAGAGAATCGGTGAGGTGACGGGTAACCTGGCTTTTTTGTGCCAGATAGGCTTCCTGCTTCTCATAGAAATGCAATTTGAGATAGGTGACATAATCGCGGGTTTCCGTAAATAATTCGGGAGAGACGTCTTCTTTTTTCAGGGACTCCAGGAATTCGAAAGGAAATACTTCCGGCTCGGAAGCGATGGCTTTTAATTCATTGTAGATAATCTTCGTGTAATGGGAAATACTATCATTCTCTGCATCCATTTCAATGCATTTTTCAGCCAGTTTTGAAAGTTCAGGCAACAGACACGAGATATAGTATTCCGAACGGTTGATATTTTTGTCTACGGCAAAAAAATTTCTTTCGTAGAGGTTGCGGGAAAACTGCTGAACGGCAATTGCTTCATAGCCCCAGCGTGATACCGCTAATTCCCCCAAAACGGGAACATATTTCGTTTTCTCGAGATTAAGCGCCTGATATGAGATAATTCCACCGCCAAAAAGGATCTGAAAGGCCAGGAATATGGGTACTATCTTCTGGTCAATCGCATTAAGCCTGCTGACCGCGGATGAAAAAAGCAGACCTGTAAGCACACCAAAACAGGCTACACTGAACAGTACGATCCAGTATGCACCTGTCATTCCTTTGATTTCCATAATCGAATTACCGGTGGCTGTATAGAGAAAGGACTGCAGGGCGACAATCAGCAGCAGGAATGCAATCTTGGAATTGATATAACTGAACCGGCTGAATTCCAGGAACTGTTCTTTCCGTATAATATTCCTTTCCTTCAGGATCTCCCCCGAGCTGATCACAATTCCCATGAATAGGGCAACTATGACGCTGATGAACTGGTAGGCCGGGAGGTTGTCATTTGCTGAAAAGTCGTAGGCATTTCCTTCCGTCTTTCGCATAAAGAATCCCAGGATGAGGGCGATAAGCGGACCGCTGAGCAGGGTAAAGACCAGGTTATCAATCCGCGAAAATTTGCACATGAAATTCCGGAGCGAAAAGATCAGAAACTGTACTTCGAGATTCGGAATTTTAATAAGCCTTACCGGGAAAATCGATTTACGCGGTTGCTCGGCTATTTCGGACCTTCTGGATGCCAGATAAAGACGGTGCCATTCCTGAGGCGAAAGGATGCGTTTTACTTCTGCATGTTCCAGATGTTCAATGCTTTGATATATCAGGTCAATCAGTGTGGCAGGATCAATTGCTTCCGGATGCGCAGCCGTGAGGTTTAGCTTATTGTACAAGTAGGATGCGGCTTTATGCGTTGGTCCTGTGTAAACAGGGTACCCTCCTTCATCGAGTATCCATACTTTATCGAAATGATTGAAAATACTGCTGTTTACCTGGGTGATGGAGGTTATTACCAGGTTTCCCTCAAGGGTATACTGGTGAAGAAATTTAATCACTCTGGCCGAGTCGTTCATTCGTAAACCCGACAATGCATTGTCAAAAAGAAGTATCT
>JAGDMB010000437.1 GCA_017860375.1 Bacteroidota bacterium
CTTTGCGTGTTCCGTAATGATGCACTGAAACTTGAAGATGCCGGAGAATACGATAAGATCTTGTTATCCCCTGGCCCGGGTATTCCAAATGAGGCCGGCATTTGCCTCGACCTTATCCGGCATTATGCCCCCACCAAAAGCATACTCGGGGTCTGTCTGGGACACCAGGCAATAGGAGAAGCGTTCGGAGGCTCGTTGCTGAATCTCAACAAGGTGTACCATGGTGTTGCAAGCCGGATTATTGTAACGCGCCCTGACGACCCGTTATACATTGACATACCCCGCGAATTTGAAGCGGGCCGCTATCATTCCTGGGTCATTAACCCGGGCGACCTTCCGGAATGCCTTGAAGTTACCTGTATTGATGAAAAGGGGCTCATCATGGGAATCAGTCATACACAATATGATGTCAGGGGTGTGCAGTTCCATCCCGAATCGGTTATGACTTCCAAAGGGATGGACATAATGAAAAACTGGCTGAAAATATAAAATACGGCTATTCTGAATGTGCAAAATACCTGTCCTATGAAAAAAATACTGAATTTTCTGTTTGAACACAAAACACTGAACCGGGCTGAAGCCGAAGAAGTACTGACCCATATTGCCAAAGGATTATACAATGATGCCGAGATTGCGGCATTCCTCACCGTCTATCTCATGCGGAGCATCACCGTGGATGAACTCAGCGGTTTCCGCGATGCCTTGCTTAACCAGTGCCTGAAAGTGGATCTTTCGGGTTTTGATATAATCGATGTATGCGGAACGGGAGGAGACAACAAGGATACCTTTAACATATCGACCCTCTCGGCATTTGTTATGGCAGGTGCCGGCGCCTCGGTTGCCAAACACGGGAATTACGGGGTTTCTTCTATTTCCGGTTCTTCCAATATGATGGAGTATTTCGGATATAAATTCTCAACCGATCCCGACAAACTGAAAAAGGAACTCGAAAAGACCGGTTTTTGTTTTATGCATGCCCCTCTTTTTAATCCGGCCATGAAAAATGTCGCACCTGTCCGGAAAGCCCTGAAGATAAAAACATTCATCAATGTACTCGGCCCGATGATCAATCCCGGTTTCCCGAATAAACAATTTATCGGAGTGTTTAGCCTGGAACTGGCTCGATTATATAATTATCTTTACCAGCAGTCGGGGAAGCAGTTTATTATAGTACACACGCTTGACGGTTACGATGAGGTTTCCCTGACGGCGGATGTAAAAATGATCATCAACGGTACGGAGCATATAATGTCACCTGAATCTCTTGGATTCAGCAGGATAGATGGCAAAGAACTTCATGGCGGAAATACCGTGGAGGAAGCTGCCTCCATTTTCAGGAGTATTCTCGAAGGGAAAGGTACTGCAGCCCAGCAGCTTGTGGTGAAAGCAAACGCTGCCATTGCACTGCACTGTTATTTTCCGGAAAAATCGCTGCCGGAATGTATCGATATGGCCCGGGAATCCATGGAAAGTGGCAGGGCACTGGAAGCCTTCACAAAATTAATGGCCATGCAGTCATGACCACGCTCGAACGAATCATCGCAGCCAAAAGGAAGGAACTGCCGGTGAATATGGAAAAATCGCCGGTCAGAATACTGGAGGGAATGCCGGGTTTTACCCGTAATACGGTTTCCCTGACGCAGGCTTTGCTGGATCGGGAAAGAACCGGGATTATTGCGGAGTTTAAAAGAAAATCGCCGTCAGGAGGGGTCCTGAACGCATATGCGACGGTGGAGGAAGTCACCACCGGTTATTTCCGCGCAGGCGCTTCTGCTTTGTCGGTCCTGACCGATGCCGATTTCTTCGGAGGATCGGCCGAAGACCTTATCCGCGCCAGGGAGATCAATCCGATTCCCATCCTGCGCAAGGATTTTATTATTGATGAATACCAGGTGGTTGAATCAAAAGCCATGGGAGCCGATGCCATCCTTCTGATTGCGGCTGTGCTGGATAAACAGCGAACGAAACAGCTGGCTGCCCTTGCCCGGTCTCTTCATCTGCAAGTCATCCTTGAGGTTCATGATGCCGGTGAACTTAACCTGGCCAATGAACATGTTTCGGTCATCGGGGTCAATAACCGTGATCTCCGCGATTTTTCGGTGGATATTAACCGGTCACTGGAGCTTGCTCCCCTGATTGCGCAGGATTTCTTAAAAATATCAGAAAGCGGTATTCATTCGGCCATGGCCATAAAACAGCTGAGATCCTTCGGCTATGACGGCTTTCTGATCGGTGAGCGATTCATGCGTGAACCGGATCCGGCTACTGCTTTTGCGGAATTTGTAAAACAAATCATACAACACCTATGAAAATAAAAGTATGCGGACTGAAAAACCGCGAAAACATTCGTGAAATTGTATCCTGTAAACCCGATTTTCTGGGCTTTATCTTTTATCCGCCTTCCCCGCGCTATGTAGGAGAAAATTTTGATGTGCGGTTAATACGGAATATTCCGCCTTACATTAACAAAACAGGTGTATTTGTAAATCAGGATGTCGATACGATCATCAGGCTGGTTGAACGGTACAGTCTTAATTTTGTGCAGTTGCACGGGGATGAGGATGCCTCTTTTGCAGCTGCACTGAAAGCAAAAAGGATTGCAGTCATCAAAGCCTTTTGCATTGATTCAAC
>JAGDMB010000438.1 GCA_017860375.1 Bacteroidota bacterium
TGCCGGAAGCAAGGATATCGCTTACGGCTTTGTCAATGGCTTGTGCCGCTTCAGATTCTCCCAGGGTTTCAAGCATCATCCCTCCGGCACAAATGGCTGCGAGGGGATTAATGATGTTCTGACCCGTATACTTGGGTGCGGATCCGCCCATGGGTTCAAACATGGAAACGCCTTCGGGATTAATATTGCCACCTGCGGCAATCCCTAGGCCCCCCTGTATCATGGCTCCCAGGTCGGTGATAATATCGCCGAACAGGTTTTCGGTCACGATCACATCGTAGAACTCCGGCGATTTAACCATCCACATGTTGCAGGCATCCACGTGATTGTAATCCTGTTTGATATCCGGGTATTGGGCATCTCCCACTTCGCGGAAAACGCGATTCCACAAATCACCGGTATAGGTTAGCACGTTCATTTTATGCACCAGGGTGAGCTGTTTTCTCCGGTTTCGTTTCCGTGTATATTCATAGGCATAGCGTATGCACCTTTCAACCACCGGACGCGAATACACCATGACCTGCGTGGCAATTTCGTTGATTGTGCCCACCTGAACGGCTCCCCCTACACCGGTGTAAATGCCCCCGGTATTTTCACGGACCACCACAAAATCAATGTCGGCAGGACCTTTGTCCTTCAGCGGTGTCTCCACCCCCGGATACAATTTGACAGGACGCAGGTTTATATATTGATCCAGTGCAAACCGCATCTTCAGCAGAATGCCTACTTCGAGAATTCCCGGTTTTACATCGGGGTGGCCGATGGCACCGAGAAAAATGCAATCGGTCTTCCGGACTTCCTCTATAACCGAATCGGGCAAGGTCTCACCTGTCTTCAGATAACGCTCGCCGCCCAGGTCATAGCGGGTATAATTCAGGGAAAATTTAAATTTGGAAGCGGCTGCATCCAGCACTTTAATACCTTCATTCAGCACTTCGGGACCGGTGCCGTCACCGGGAAGCAGGGCAATGTTATACGACTTGTTGCTCATGGAAAAATGATTTTATTTGTTTTGGTTTTAATCCTTACAGGTTGTTATTCTCAATGATATTCAGCATTTTAATAGTTGCCTTTATGGCCGCCACGGTTTGATCGCTGTCGAGACCGCGGGTACGGAACTCACGTTCCATCTTCCATGTGATATCGGTCTGCACCAGTGCATCCGTTTTTCCTCCGGGAGGAATCGACACCGAATAATCAATGAGGGCAGGCAGTGTTTTTTCAAGCTTGCTGTATATCTTTCGAAGGGCCTTCATAAAGGCATCATACTGTCCGTCACCGTTAGAAGTTTCTTCATACACCTCGTTTTTTATCCTGATCTTCAGCGTAGCAACAGGTTTAAGCCCATAGGCCGTGGACAGTGAAAAATTCCGGATATCAATCTCCTCCCTTATCGCTTTGCTTCGGAGGACGTCGGAAATGATATAGGGCAAATCTTCCTGCGTCACGGCTTCTTTTTTATCGCCCAGTTCAATGATCCTTTCGGTGACTTTTTTCATGGAAGCAGCATCCAGTTCAATCCCCATTTCTTCGAGGTTTTTCTTGATGTTTGCTTTGCCCGAGGTTTTACCGAGGGCGTATACTCTTTTCCTGCCAAACCTCTCGGGCAGAAGGTCGTTGTAATAGAGATTGCTTTTATTGTCTCCGTCGGCATGGATTCCACTGGTCTGTGTGAATACGTTTTCGCCGATCACCGGTTTGTTGGGGGGTATCCGTATGCCGGAGAATGATTCGACCATTTTGCTTACCAGGGTAAGTTTTTCTTCATTGATGTTCATGCTGTATTTGAAATGATCTTTAACAACCGCTATAACACTTGACAGGGGCACATTGCCGGCCCTTTCCCCCAGTCCGTTGATGGTGGCATGGATGCAGGTAATGCCGGCTTTTATGGCCATAAAGATATTGCCGGTAGCCAGGTCATAATCATTGTGTGCATGGAAATCAAATTCTTTGCCGGGATACCTTTCCTTCATCAGCCTGCAGTAATCAAAGGTTTCATCGGGATTCAGGATGCCCAGTGTATCGGGAAGCATAAACCGGTTAACCGGAAGTTCTTTCAGGGAATCCACCATATAGAAAACATAATCCCTGGAATTCCGCATGCCGTTGGACCAGTCTTCCAGGTATATGTTAACCGTCAGTCCCTGGCTGACGGCAAAGTGTATCACCTGTTTGATATCAATCACATGCTGTTCCGGAGTCTTGCGCAACTGTTCGGTCACATGCTTCAATGATCCTTTGGTAAGAAGATTCAGTACCCTGGCACCGGCATCCTTGATCCAGTTTACCGATACCGTTCCGTCCACAAAGCCCAGAACCTCTATTTTATTGATAAGGCGATGTTTTGACGCCCAGGATGTGATCTTCCTTACGGCTTCAAATTCTCCTTCGGATACCCTGGCTGAGGCAATCTCCAGCCGGTCGACCCGCAAGTCATCCAGAAGCAGCTTTGCCATACTGAGCTTTTCTTCATCGGTGAACGATACCCCCGAGGTTTGTTCCCCGTCGCGGAGGGTGGTATCCATGATTGTGATTTTCATAATAAATGTAAATTAGATTCAAGAACCAAGAGCCAAGAACCAAGAGCCAAGAACCAAGAGCCAAGAACCAGGGAA
>JAGDMB010000439.1 GCA_017860375.1 Bacteroidota bacterium
AACGGATACGGTTTCCGTATAGGAACGGACCACCACCGACCGGGTGTCCGTCGCGGACAGGTGTTCTTCGGGTGTCCACCGGTAGGACATTCCCCTCATGGCTGTCAGTGTATCCTGGTTATCTCCGTGGAAAAATACCGTATATTCATGCAAGGTATCCACCGGACAAATCTTGATGAGATTCAAAAGATCAACCAGTATCATACCATTGTAGGGTTCGGGTTTCACCAGCACCGTATCCCATTGTGGTTCAAAGAGCAGGTAGGAATAGGATGTGTTGGAGGTAGTGAAGGCGAACGAAAAATTCTCCCATTCGATATTGCGGATTGGATCACTGTCAACCAGCAGGGTATCGCGACCACCCGGCTCGTTCGAGCCCCAAAGCTGGAACCTTAGTGGGTAGCCTACATGTGGATCCTCTGAATCCAGGACATTGTAATCGGGATTGGTGCATAACCACGCACTGAAAATAAAACGGGTATTTCTCTCCAGGGGTATGTCCAGCGGCTGGTAAAGGTTCTCGCGCTCTCTTGGCCCGTGATGGCCCTCTGCATAGTGGACGCCCCTGGCCCGAAGGAGTGCAAAATTGGTCCCGTCCACAGGAAAATAATACTTATTGTCACGATAGGTGGTATACTGAGCCATCAGGTCAGGATCGCTAAAAGCATCATTGGTAAACCAGTTTTCAGGGGGATAGTTGTCACCCAGTTCCCCGTCCAGTGTTCCGTTTATCAAATACTGCGGCCATGAATTCTGAGGGATCATAAAAATCCCGATAAGAAGTACGATTTTGATCCGGTATGCAGTGCAATGTCTCATGATCCTTTTCGGATGGTGTTTCTTATTCCTTCAGGTTCAAACAAGCCGATATTCAGTCCGATCATTATTTCATGCGATCCGGAGAAATACGTGCTCATCCCCGTAATGCTCTGTTCATACCCGTATGCCAGGTGAAGGCGACCCACCCGGAAGCCAATCGACACGGTAAGGGTCCCGGACGATTTATAGGCAATGGCCAGCCAGTTGTAATTCTTGTAGTACGCCTTAATTTGTGTGTACAGATAAAGCGGATCCTGGTCTATTCTGGCCAGAAAAACAGATGGCTCGAGATCAAACCGCCGGAGATAGAACGTATATCCCGTCTGGAAAAAGAGGTCCATGGAATTACTGTAATACCGGTTGTCTTCAAGCGGGCTTTGCGTGTGAAACAGTTCATTGAAACTGCATCCTATGTGGAATTGCTTGGTGTGGAAAAGCAGGCCAAAATCGCCGTCTGCCTTATAGGGCAGGTCATTCAGGTTGGCCAATGCCGGATCACCCGGTTCGTTTGGGTCAAGCATGTCTTCATTTACTCCGGCATGCAGCAAATGCGCCGAAAGTCCGAACGATAATTCGGTTGTGCGGCTGACGTTCAGAGGAACAAAATAGGCATACGTTAAGGAGGAATAGAACTGGGCAAGCGGACCGTTCTGTTCGATCATGGCAAATCCGCCGAATCCCATCCTGTCACGTGACATGAAACGACCGCGGTTGATCATCATCGTAGGGGTATAAAAATCAAAGGTCCCCAGCCGGAATGAAGCCCCGGCACATGTTGTGGCAGGGGCATTTTTTGTACCTATCCAGTTTCTCTTATGCGACAGGCTCACCAATGGGTACTTGTCCCTTCCGGTAATGGCAGGATTAACAAATTGCTCGTAATTGTAATGTTTTGCATATACAGGCGAAACCTGGCCCCGGGTTTCTGGCGAAATGAGCACCATAAAAACCAGTTGTGCCAGAAAGATGGGCCTGGTCTTAAAACTGCAACCAAATACCCGGTGCTTCATAACGAATCGAACCTGATTGTTCATGCAAGGTATGAATTTCTCTCTGATTCAGGGTACTTTTCAGCGGTAAATGCCCAGAAAGGGTCATTCAGGGATAGAAGAATATTTTATGATGAAAAATGAACAAGGAATGCCGCCAGGTGCGACACTCCTTGTCATACGTTTTCAGCGGCCTTAAGAAGAAAGTACAGGAAACTGTAGAATTATTTCTTCAGCAGATCCCTTATCTCCGTCAGCAATTGCTGGTCTTTGGTTGGTGCCGGTGGAGCAGCCGGGGCCGCTTCTTCTTTCTTCTTAAGGCTGTTCATGGCTTTGATCAGCATAAAAACCACCAGTGCAATGATCAGAAAATCAACCGCTGTTTGTATGAACGTGCCATAGTTGAGGGTTACAGCGGGGATGGCCTCACCCAGTTCGTTTACCGAGGCTGGTTTCAGGGTTGCCTTCATATCGGTAAAATCAATGCCTCCGAGCAGCAAGCCCAGGGGAGGCATAATCACATCATTGACCAGCGAGGCAACTATTTTTCCGAAGGCGCCACCGATAATAATACCGATAGCCATGTCCATCATATTGCCTTTTACAGCAAATTGTTTGAATTCTTCAACAAGTTTCATGGTTTTTTAGATTGGTTTATGTGTGTTATCCTATTCAGGCTAAAATTTTACGGTAAAGCCAATGCCAAGGATTTCCTTAAACTGTACCTTGGACTTGACCGTTTTTGTTCCTCCGGATTCCAGGTCTTCAATCAATGCAATATCATCATCATAGATCAGCTG
>JAGDMB010000114.1 GCA_017860375.1 Bacteroidota bacterium
GGCCACCACTTCCATCTTTGGTTACGACCGGAAAATGGAAGAATACCTCAGGGGAACCGGCAGGGGAGAGGTGGCAGACCTTATTGCACTGAACAAAGCAGACCTTACAGCGGATCCTGAAATTGTGGCCCATCCCGGGAAATATTTTGACCAGGTAATCGAGATTAACCTTTCCACTCTTGAACCTCATATCAACGGACCATTCACGCCTGACCTGGCAACGCCTGTCTCGAAGTTTGCCGCCAAAGTCAGCGAAAATGAATGGCCGGAAAAACTCGAAGTGGGACTGATCGGTTCCTGCACGAATTCCTCCTACGAGGATCTTACACGGGCCGCATCGATCGCTGTACAGGCTAAATCAAAAGGACTTAAGGTTAAATCGGAGTTTACCATCACACCGGGTTCTGAACAGGTTCGTTATACGGCGGAGAAGAACGGTCTGCTAAAGGCTTTGACCGATATCGGCGGGGTGATCCTGGCCAACGCCTGCGGTCCATGTATCGGCCAATGGGCACGTCGGGGATCCGATAAGCAGGAATCCAATTCCATCATGACCTCCTTTAACCGGAATTTTGCGAGGCGTAACGACGGTAATCCAAATACACATGGATTTGTTGCCTCACCGGAGATCGTAACAGCCTTTGCAATTGCCGGTACCTTATCCTTTAATCCGCTTACGGATACCCTTGAGAACGAGGAAGGGCAGAAAGTAAAACTCGATGTGCCAAAGGGGATTGAGATGCCTCCAAAAGGTTTCTCGGTGAAAGAAAATGGCTATCAGGCTCCGGCCGTCGATGGAGGCAAAGTGAAGGTAAGGATTGACCCCAAATCGGAGCGCCTGCAGTTGCTTGAGCCCTTTAAACCATGGAATGGAAAGGATCTGACCGACCTGAAACTTCTCATTAAGGTAAAGGGGAAATGCACTACCGATCATATTTCCATGGCCGGATACTGGCTGAAATACCGCGGTCATCTTGACAATATTTCCAATAACCTTCTGATCGGTGCTGTAAATGCTTTCAACGGCAAAACGAATTCCGTTAAAAACCAGCTTTCGGGTGGTTACAACGAGGTGCCTAAAACAGCCAGGGAATATAAGGCAAAAGGATTCGGGAGCATCATCGTGGGAGATGAAAATTACGGTGAAGGATCCTCGCGGGAGCATGCCGCCATGGAACCCCGTTATCTTGGTGTCAGGGTAGTTCTGGTAAAATCCTTTGCCCGCATTCATGAGACCAACCTGAAGAAACAGGGAATGCTTGCCCTGACATTTAAGGATAAGGAGGATTATAACAAAATCAGGGAAGATGACACCATTGACATTAAAGGGCTCGATTCTATCAGTCCCGGCAAGCCTCTTACCCTGCATCTTCATCATGCCGACGGAACCACCGATACCATAAAGGCCGGACATTCCTATAACAGGAATCAGTTGGCATGGTTCAGAGCGGGATCCGCCCTTAACCTGATCAGGGAACAGCAAAAATAGACACCCTGTCAGGGTGTCTATTTTACTTTGTCACACAGATACCCTGTCAGGGTATGATGACACCCTGTCAGGGTGTAGTTATTATTTTGAAAAGCAGAGGCGAATCCTGATTGAATTTCACGATAAATTTGCTGACAGGTAATGACGCAACGAAAATATCTCCTAACCCTTGCCGGGCCCACAGCGGTCGGTAAAACCCAGGTGGCCATTGAAATAGCAAAGCATTTTAATACGGAGATCATCAATGCCGATTCACGGCAGGTCTACAGGGAAATGAAAATCGGTACCGCCGTTCCAACCTTAGGACAACTGGCAGCCGTGCCCCATTATTTCATTGGAAGCCGCTCGATACAAGAGTATTACAATGCCAGCATGTTTGAACAGGATGCCATTGCACTGCTTACCCGGTTATTTGTTGGGCATGACCTGGTGATCATGACAGGAGGCAGCGGCATGTACATGGATGCCGTATGCAGCGGCATAGACGATTTTCCTGCGGTGAATGCCCTGATCCGTGAACAACTTAGATCGGACTTTCAGCAGAAGGGAATGGAGTGGCTGAGGTCCCGTATTAAAGAATCCGATCCCGAATATTATGAGCAGGTTGATCTAAACAATCCAAAGCGGCTACTCAAAGCACTGGAAATAATAACGATGACAGATCGTCCGTATTCTTCTTTTCTGACCCGTAATAAAAAGGAACGTGAATTCAGCATCATCCCTGTCGGTCTCAATGTGGAACGCACTGTACTTTACCGCAATATAAACCAGAGGGTGGATTCCATGATCAGGGAAGGGCTCGTATCGGAGGTAGAGGCATTGTTCCCCTTCCGTCATTTCAATGCTTTGAATACAGTCGGGTACAAGGAGATCTTTGATCACCTCGATGGGAAGATCTCACTGGAGGAAGCAATTGATCTGATAAAGCGCCATTCCCGTCAGTACGCCAGAAGGCAGATCACATGGTTCAGAAAGAACAGCGATATTCGATGGTTTGCGCCAGAGGAACGGATGGCCATAATAAAGTTTGCAGAGGAGAAGATGCAACCGGAATGACTAAATTACCGGATGGCGGATAGAGAAATTTAAGGTAAATTTGATCTATGCCTACCACAAGAATTTTACGTAAGACAGGGTTCCTTTTGCTGTTCATGGTCGTGATACCGGGATTGGCCTGGACCCAGCTTCGTCCGCAGCCTCAGTCTCAGCCTCAGCCTAAACCCCAGCCTCAGCCCCAGTCTCAGCCTCAGCCCATTGAGATTACTTCCAGTGAATTTAATTTCAACCTGGGAAGTACTGTCATCCACAGGATCTTTGGGCATGATGCCGAAAACTTTTTCGTGCTGAAATTCTATGGCGGACAATATCACCTTGAAAAACTTGACAGCAATCTCAATTTTATCCGGGAGGAACCCCTTAAGCTTTATGAAGGAATGAAAACTTATGACCTGGAAACCATCGTCCATTTTCATGGTGAACTCTATCTTTTTGCCACACACAGAAAGTTTGCCGAAACGGACCTGATTTTCCAGAAGATTGATAAGGAAACCCTTTTGCCTGCGACAGAATTCACCCTGTTGGCCACAGTGAAATTCATACGGGGCAACTGGGCTGATTTTCATTTCGCTCTTTCACGCCATGAAACCAGGCTCATGATCGCAGCACAAATTAAGCTTTCCTGGGAAAAGGTTTTGCACAACGAGTTTTATGTGTTTGATAAAGGAATGGAATTGCTGTGGGGGAAGAAGGACTATTACAGCTTCACCGGCCAGGGTCCCAGGGAAAGTAAATTTGTAGTGGACGAGCAGGGCAATGTGTCTGTCTTAAGCCTGACCAAAAGAGAATCCATTATGTCAGTTTTTCAGGATGTGAAGAATAGCTATGTCATTCACAGGTATACCAAAGAAGGCGAGACATTTCATGAATATCCTCTGACGCTTGAAAACCGGTACATCAGGGGCATAAAAATAATGGGAGGCGAACAAGGGGAGCTTATTTGTGCCGGCCTTTACTCCGAACTGGCACGAGCCGGTGTGGGCGGAACATTCTTTTTTAAGATCGATCCTGAAAACGGCATTATCTATGACAACCAATCGGAGGCATTCGGTACAGACATGCTTTCGGTGCTGATGGATTTGAAAGAACCGATAATGGCCAAAGAAGAGCTGATGAAGTACGAACTTACCGATTTGGTCCTGCGGAAGAACGGTCATTCAATGCTTATTGCCGAACAATTGTTTGAACAGAACTACAATACCTATAACAACCTGATCGTAACCTGCTTTGATACGACGGGCCAGGTATACTGGACCCAGGTTGTACCCAAACGACAGGACTTTGATATACGGTACCTGTTACAGAATGAAGAAGAGGCCGGTAATTACCGCGATTTAATAAAAGAAACCGGCATGATCAGCGAATATTTGGAGAACTATTGTTCGTATGCGCTTGTTGCCCCGGTAAACGAAAATGACATAACGCTGATCTATAACGATGATATCCGTAATCTTAATCCGGATCAAAAGCCAAGGAGCTTCAACAATCCGAAAAAATCATATCTGGCCGTTGTGCATATCAGTGAATCGGGTGCCCTTGCAAAATATTCCCTGCAGCCCTGGAAAAGAAAAGCTTTATATCCCGAACCTATACGGTATTACGATACACTTGGTGAGACCATTATCATCCCTGCTTTCAAAGGAAGGAAATTCAATTATTATAAAATTACAACCAAGTACTGATGGGTAAAAGGCAATGTTATTGAGCCTTTTGATTTTCAATATTTTATTATATGCGTGCAGGAGCGATTAAACATTTCAATATCCGCGTATACGGCCTTATTTTGAATGAAAAGAAACAGGTTCTCCTCTCCGACGAATATGTACTGGACCAGCTGATGACCAAGTTTCCGGGCGGGGGACTCCAATTTGGAGAAGGGCCGGCTGACTGTATTAAGAGGGAAGCGCTGGAGGAATTCGGCCAGGAAATTGAAATCCTGGAGCATTTCTATACCACACATTTTTTCCAGAAGGCTCTGTTCTATCCTGACCATCAGTTGATCAGTATCTATTACCGGGTTCGTTTTCCTGAACCGGTGCGTTTTAAGATTTCCACTACGCCTTTTGATTTTCCGGAAAGGATCAACGGTAACCAGTCTTTTCGTTGGGCAGACATAGGCAAAATGCAGGAAAAGGATTTGAGCTTTCCGGTTGACCGGTATGTATTGGGTTTGCTGAAAATTCAAACACCCTGACAGGGTGTTCCGGATACCCTGTCAGGGTATTGAATGAGGATCGTTATTTGCAAAAAATAACTATATTTGATTGTATTAAAATATATACGTTATGGTAATTGATTGCATAGAACCCGGTTACTATTATCATATATACAACCGAGGTATTAACAAAGAAAGAATTTTTATAGATGAGAAGCATTATCTTCAGTTTCTGATGCTGTGTAAAAATTATCTTCCAGAGCACATAGATGTTTTGGCTTATTGCTTATTGCCAAACCATTTTCATTTTTTAGTTCACTTTAAGGATGACCCTGACAGGGTGTCAAGAGCGTCATCACCCTGTCAGGGTGTGCTCTCCCTAAGTCATATGTTTAATGCTTATGCGCAGTGGTTCAATCGGAAAACTGGGCGTACAGGAGGACTATTTCAGCGTCCTTTCAGACGTAAAAGGATTAACGATGAGATATACATCATGCAACTTATTTATTACATACATCGAAATCCGATACATCATCATCTTGTTAATAATCTGATGGACTGGAAGTTCAGCTCCTACTCGACATTAATAGGTGATCAACCCACACTCCTGAAGCGTGACAGGGTGCTTTCATGGTTCGAGGACAGGGATAATTTTATTGAGTTCCATGCTTCCATTTCTGAAATTGCTGATGATGGAATGTTAGAATGGGAACACCCTGTCAGGGTGTAATGTGAAAATTCAAACACCCTGACAGGGTGTCAAGAGCGTTATCACCCTGACAGGGTGTATTAGGTTATGCTGAAAAAAATTCGTTCATTTGTTGACTATTATTGAACATCATGCAGGCAATTATTTTAGCCGGAGGAAAAGGAAGCCGGCTAGCGGAATTGACCCAGAAAATTCCCAAACCCATGCTGAAAATTGGTGACCGGCCACTCCTTCAGCATCAGATTGAACTGCTAAAAAAATATGGAATAACCGACATTGTCATCCTGGTAAATACCATGAAAAATGTCATAATGGATTATTTTGGAGATGGCAGTGCTTTTGGTGTATCGGTTTCGTATTTCGAGGAAGAGGAACCCCTTGGCACTGCAGGGGGATTTAAGGAAATTGAAAATCAGTTGAAGGATTATTTCCTCGTACTGTATGGCGATGTCATGGTGAACATGGACCTCAGCCGTCTTGTTGCTTTTCACCACAATAAGAACAGCGAATGTACACTGGTACTTCACCCAAACAATCATCCATCCGACAGTGATCTGGTTGAAATGAACGATACTGGCCGGATCACCGCTTTTCACCCTAAACCTCACCCTCCGGGACTGATTTACCGTAACCTTGTGAATGCCGGAGTTTATGTATTGAGTCGCGATATTCTGAAATGGATTGAAAAAGGAAAAAAGACGGATTTTGGAAGGCAGGTATTTCCATCCCTTTATAAGGATATTCGGATGTACGGATACCATACAGCCGAATACCTGAAAGATATGGGCACACCGGAACGGCTGACACAGGTCAACCACGACTGGAAATCAGGGAAAATAGCTGCCGCAGCATACGAACACACGAAAAAGGCTTTTTTTCTTGACCGTGATGGAGTCCTGAATGAAGAAAAAAATTTCATCAGCCGCCCCGAGGATCTGGAAATATTTGAATATACACCGGAAGCGATCCGGCGATTGAATGAGGCTGGATATTTATCCGTTGTGGTTACCAATCAGTCCGCGATAGCCCGCAACCTGTGCACGGTTGAAGAAGTTGAAACCATCCACAGGAAGCTTGAAACCGACCTTGGGGAAAAGGGAGCCTGGCTGGATGCCATCTACTATTGTCCTCATCACCCTGATAAGGGTTATCCGGAAGAAAATCCCGTGTATAAAATAGACTGTGATTGCCGCAAGCCAAAAACCGGGATGTTTCAGAAAGCCGCGGAAAAGTTTAATATTGATCTTTCAGGGTCGGTGATGGTGGGTGATTCCGAGCGTGACATACAGGCCGGAAAAAATACCGGCTGCGTGACCGTGGGCGTGCGCACCGGCTATGGTATCCGGAATACTTCGGTAATGCCCGATTATTTTTTTGAGAATCTGAAAGAAGCCGTGGATTTTATCCTTGATGAGCCATACGAAAATGTGTTCAGGGACCTGGCTGAGAAATACAAAAACAGAAAAAAGGATCTGTTTATTATTTCGGTTGCCGGCAATGCACGCTCGGGGAAGAGCACCCTTACTTCATACCTGCAGCAGAAGTTCAGTGAACGTCGTATCCGAACCCTGAAAATCGAACTGGATCACTGGTTGCTTCCTGAAGACAAACGTGGCGGCTGCAGGAATGTTTACGACCGTTTCAGGCTTGAGAACGTGGTTACCGATATCGGCCGAATGCTATCGGGCGAGACCATTCGGGTGTACACTTATGCAAATCACCCTGAACGGCAATCCCAACCGCTGCAATATTCAACAAAGGACTACAATGTGATCCTGCTCGACGGAATTGTGGCCTTGAGCCACGAATACCTGCGCAACATTGCGGATTTTAAAATATTCATGGAAATT
>JAGDMB010000115.1 GCA_017860375.1 Bacteroidota bacterium
ACCACAAAATCCGCATACAACAGGAGCTGATTATCCCTGAAAAACCGGATGCAGTTCACGCCAATCATCAGAATCAGAATGGTGGAAAAGATCCGCATCTGTCTTTTGTCCTTTGACAAAGTGGTGATTCCTGCAAACAGCAAAATGACCCAGAAAATCCGAATGAAGAGCTGTATCAAAGGGTGTTTGCTGAAAAACGGAATAACGATAAAATTGCTTATACACAACAGTATCATCATACTGGTAAGGCCACTATCCTCTGTCCAGAAGTGCTTCGGCAGTTTTTTTGGTAAAATCTTAGCCATCCAAGGTCTGCAATATGGTGTTGCTTACCATCCTCCACCCAAAGCCCTGTAAAGGGAAACCGTAGCAGTAAGCTGTTGTCCCCTGGTATAGGAGGCCAGCATTTCCGCATCAAATGCATAGCTTTCCGCGATCAATACTTCGAGGTAACTTGAATAACCGCTGTCATACTTGGCCCTGGTGAGCATGAGGGCTTTCCGGGCCGCTATAACCTGCCTCATCCGGGCTGTATATTCATCACGGTAGGATTGAATGCTCACGAGTGCGTTCTCCACATCAGCCAGGGCTGTCCGGTAAGTATTCAGGTAATTGTTTACGGCTATTTCCGCTTCGGCACGCTGAATATCGACCCTGCGTTTGTTCTTTCCCCATTCAAACAGAGGTCCCATAATCATACCGGTTACACCTGCAGCGAATGATTCGCCAGTCAGCAAGTTGTCAAGGTCGGTACTGGCCAATCCTAAGAATCCGGTAAGGCTGAAACTCGGGAGTCTCATAGCCTGCGCTATGCCAATTTTTTCCGTTTCGGCCAGCAGTATATTTTCGGCGGCTTTTACATCAGGCCTCTGCTCCAGTAAAGTGGAAGGAAGTCCGGCAGGAATTTCCGGAAGAATTACCTGGTCTGCATTTTGCAATCCACGTGGCACAGCCTGTGGATTTTGATTCAGCAATATATTCAGGCTTCTTTCCGTAATGCTCAGTTCACGTTTAAGGCTGTTCAGATCGGCTTCTACCAGGGCAAGCTGTTGCTCCGCCTGAAGCTTATCCAGTTCCGCAGATTCACCTTTCAGGAAACGTTCGTTTACCATGATGTAAAAAATCGTCCGGCTGATGAGGGTTTGATTTGCTACTTCGATCCGGTTATCGAGGTCACGCAGCAAAAAATACAAACTGGCAACATCACTTACAAGCGTGGTTTTTATTGCCTTGAGGCCTTCTTCACTGGCCAGCATCTCGGCATAGGAGGCACGTTTTGCGTGGCGAAGTTTACCCCAGAAATCAAGCTCCCAGGAGGCCGTTCCAAGGATATCGAAGTATTCATCATTTGGATCATTGAATTCAGCCGTTGCGGAATATCCGACCGAGGGCCCCAGATTGGCCTTCGAATTCTTATAAACTGACCTTGATTGCTGCACCCGCAGGACAGCAATATGGAGGTTGGTATTGGTATCCAGTGCCTGGGCGATAAGCGAATTTAATACCGTATCGCCGAAAAGCTCAAACCATTGCAGGTTAACAGTTGTGTCCTGTTTACCGGCTGAAGGGAAGGAGTCTGTGGAGGCAATCACAGTATCGCTGTTGATATAGTTTTCCGGAACTTTCACCTCCGGCCGGGTATAGCGTTTCCCAACCAGACAGGAAGAAAGCAGCAATACAATCAATACCTGTGTAAAAATCAAATTCTTCATATCAAACTCCCTCTGATTTGTTTTCAATTACTGGTGCGGGTTTCTTTTTACCGATACCCTCAATTAAAATGAACAGTCCGGGGACGATGAGGACACCTAAAATGGTTGCGACGAGCATTCCGCTGAACACCGTCATCCCCATTACTTTCCTTCCTTCGGCGCCGGCGCCTGAAGCTGTGAGCAGTGGGGTTACCCCGAGTATAAAGGCAAATGCGGTCATAAGGATCGGCCTGAAACGAAGTTTTGCGGCAGCCATTGCCGCTTCAATAAGCGGCTTTCCTTTTTCATGTTCGGCTTTGGCAAACTCTACGATAAGAATAGCATTTTTTGCGACCAGCCCGATGAGCATCACAAGGCCAATCTGGGCGAAAACATTGCTCAGGTATCCGTTGTCAAACAATCTTGCCAGGAAGAGTCCCAGAAAGGCACCAAAAACGGAGAACGGTATCCCGAGCAACACACTGAATGGTAGTTTCCAGCTTTCATATTGCGCAGCCAGGATAAGAAATACAAACAGCAAGGCCATAAGAAAAATCGATCCCGCAGATCCTTCAGCCTCTTTCTCCTGAAAAGACATGTTTGCCCATGCATATCCCATGGTTTGCGGCAGCACTGCTGCGGCAGTTTCTTCAAGGGCTTTCAGGGCCTCAGCAGAACTATATCCGGGAGCCGGGATACCATTTACCTCGGCCGAGCGATACAGGTTAAACCTGTTGGTAAATTCAGGTGCACTGACTTTACTTGCTGTCACGAGTGTTGTTACCGGTACCATCTCCCCTTTGTTGTTTCTCACATAGGCCATGCTGAGATCTTCCGGACTAACCCTGTAAGAGGCATCAGCCTGAACATATACCTTATATTGCCGCCCGAACCGGTTGAAGTCATTCACATAGGACCCTCCCAGAAATGCCCCCAGCGTGGAATTCACAGAGGATATAGGCACCCCTAATTTCATGGCTTTCTGCCTGTCAATATCAAGTCTTACCTGGGGCGATGTGGCATTAAAGGTGGAGTTTATACGGCCAATCTCCGGCCGTTTCCGGGCCGCGGCAACAAATGCCATAGCCTGCTGCTGAAGGTACTCCGGGGTATTGCCGGCCTTGTCCTGTATCATCATCGTGAATCCTGCACCAACCCCAAGTCCGGGAATAGGAGGAGGTCCGAATGCCACAACGCTTCCGCCGGTGACCTCCTTTGCAAATACTTTATTGAGTTCTGCCATAATCTCCTCTACCGTCTGTTCCCTGTCCCCCCAGTCTTTTGCCATCACAAAAAAGGTGGCCACGTTGGACTGGTATGCTGCCGTCAGCTGACTGAACCCTACTACTGAGGTAACAAATTCGAGTGATTCATACCGGGCCAGTATTTTTTCCACCTGGCTGCATACTTCATCTGTACGTTGCAAGGATGAAGATGCCGGCATGGCGACATTCATAATAAAATAACCCTGATCCTCATCAGGAACGAATCCTCCGGGCAGGCTTTTCCCGAACAACCCGGCAAGACCGATTACAACTGCAAGGATTATTACGATCCTTAATGCTTTACGCGAAAGGTAACCGGCAATACCTACATAACCACCGGTGATTTTATCGAATATCCGGTTAAAACCGATGAAGAACCTATTCAGCAGTCCTTTTCGCTCGCTCAACGGTTTCGATGGTTTAAGAAGGATCGAAGCCAGGGCAGGACTCAGAGAAAGAGCTGAAAAAGCCGAAAAAGCCACAGAAACCGCTATGGTGATTGCAAACTGCTGATAAAGCCGTCCAGTAATCCCGGGGACCATAGCCACCGGGATGAACACAGCGCAGAGTATAAGCGCGATGGCAACAACCGGTCCCGATACCTCTTTCATCGCCTGAATGGTGGCTTCGCGGGGCGTTTTGCCATGCTCAATATGGTGCATCACCGCTTCCACCACAACGATCGCATCATCCACCACAATACCAATCGCAAGCACGAGTCCAAGAAGGGAAAGCACGTTTACTGAAAATCCAAGAAGCGGGAAGACCATAAAAGTTCCGATCAGTGAGACCGGCACTGTAATAAGCGGGATGATCGTGGCTCTCCAGTTCTGAAGGAAGATAAATACGACCAGGATAACAAGGATCATAGCCTCTTCAAGCGTTTTAATGATCTCATTAATACCCTCCGTTATGGCAAGAGTGGTATCAAGGGAAACATCGTATTTAATATCATCAGGAAATCGCTGTGAGAGCTCGGCTACCGTTTCCTTAACTTTGCCTGCCACCTCAAGGGCATTGGTACCGGGGGTTTGAAAAACTGCAATCGTGGCTGCCGGTTTACTGTTCATACGCGAACGCGAGAGGTAATTCTCTGTCCCCAGTTTTATTTCTGCAATATCGCCAAGGAGAACTTTTGAACCGTCGGATTTGCTTTTAATAATTATATTCGCAAACTCCTCTTCCTGGATCAGCCTGTCCTGCAACACGACACCGTAGGTAAACTCCGTACCTGAGGGTGCGGGTTCTGCTCCGAATTTACCGCCCGGGCTGATAACGTTCTGATCCTGAAGTGCCTTTGTAACATCTTCAATGGTGATATCAAGTTTCGACATGATGTCGGGTTTAACCCAAATCCTCATTGCATAGTCACTTGAACCAAGCATCTTCACTTCCCCGACACCGCTGATACGAGCAAGAGCGTCATTGATGTTGATCGATGCATAATTGGAGAGAAACATGGCATCATAGGCAGGATTCTCAGAGGTGAGTGAAATAACGATGAGCGGAAAGGTCAGTGACTTTTTTGTTGTGATCCCGAACTGTTTAACAGCAGGGGGCATAAAGGGCTGAGCCTGGCTGACCCTGTTCTGGGTGAGCATATTTGCGTTGTCAAGATCGGTACCGACTTTGAATGAGACATCCAGGCTGAGGTTGCCGTCGGATGAGTTGGTGCTTTTCATATAGATCATCTCTTCCACACCGTTGATCTTCTGTTCCATAACCGCAGCCACTCCCTGCTCCACGTTTACGGCATTTGCCCCGACAAAGGAGGTATTGATCTTTATCATGGGCGGGACTATTTCGGGGTATTGGCTTATTGGTACGCCCCTGAGAGCCAGCAAACCAATAATTACGATAACGATGGACAGCACCATTGCAACAATCGGCCGTCGTACAAAAAATTCTCCCATAGCAGTAGGTTTTGTCGCTTAATTAATAATAGATGAAATAGTGGTGCTGTCAGGTGACCATTGTTTGTCGATGGGAGTAATTACACTGCCGCTGCGCAGCATCTGCGTACCGCCGATAACAATCCGGTCTCCCTTGCTGAGCCCTTCCTCAACGATATAGCTCATATTATACCGGGGGCCGAGCTTTATGAGTTTAATATCCAGTTTATTGCTGTCCGCAACAGTGAAGACCTGGAACGATCCCTGCATTTCATTGACTGCCCTTTGTGGAATAAGAAGGGCATTATCCCTTAGCTCTGTCACCAACCTGAGTTTTACATATTGGCCCGGGCGAAGCAGATTGTCGGTATTTCTAAATTGTGCTTCAAGCGTCATGGCACCGGTGGATGGATCAACCTGTCGGTCGGCAAAGTTAATTCTTCCTTTGAGCGGATACCGTGTACCATCATCCAGTGTCATACTAACGGCATCGCCTTTTGCCCCAAGCTTGAGTCCCAATGTCTGCATCAGTCTCGTGATCCTGAGGTACTCCTTCTCACTGATGGTAAAACGAACACGAATATTATCAATACTGGAAACCGTATTGATTATAAACTGCGGACCAATGCTGACAAAATCACCTACCTTTACGGTTGAGATACCGATCATTCCGCTTACAGGTGCCACTACATTGCAATAACCAAGTTCGATCTTTGCATTACGCAGTGCGGCTTCGGATGATTCAACCATGGCTTTACTGGAGGTATACGACGCCTGGGCTGCAACCAATTCACGCTGGCTGATTGCGCCTATGGCAGCAAGCGGTTCGATACGATCGAGATCGTTCCTGGCTTTTATCATAAGACCATTGGCATCGGCCAGAGCAGCTGCAGCTTCATCCACTGCATTCTGATAGGGCAAGGGATCAATGGTATATAAAAGCTGGCCCTTTCTTACCATGGTGCCCTCCTTAAAATTCATGCTCAACACCCAGCCTTCAACCCGGGTTCTTATCTCCACATCAGCGTCTCCGTATGTTTGTCCGGAATATTCCGATTCAAGCGCCACATTCTGCTGCATTACCTGAACAACTGGCACCTCAATAGGCACAGCAACAGGTCCTTCCTTTTTACCTTTACAGGAAGAAAAAACAAGCGCCACTACGAGGAACAAACAGGTTATATATCCATTTTTCATAGAATTGATTTTAATGATGATTCTAAATAATCAGGATTGATTAAGAGTTCTATGCAATGATAATAATTTTTACTAAAATAATCTTTTGAACGATGCTGGTAAATAGAACTATGGTACTATAGTATATCTACAATATCCTCGCCGGGCTGCAAAGGGGATTCGGACTCAAAACAGGTTCCGGAATTACGCCGGGCTTTTTCTGTTTCAGGATGAGAGATGTTTTTTGTCAATCCGTACAAAGGCACTATCTGAGCCATGCCGTTCCGAAAATAATGTAAAAAGCAAAATCATCCTGGCTGAAGGCAAAATCCATACCCATGCTGGTGCCGAGTTTACGGGCGATCCGATACCTGAAACCCGATCCCAGTGTGGTGACACTCTTTCCTTTCTCAAAATCCGCAATGCTCGAGAATGCATTCCCTATACCCATAAACCCGGATATATACCAGCGCTTATATACATTATAATCTACCTCGGCTTCCATGACCATGGTGTGTGCATTCTGGTATTTCATCAGGGGAGCGCCCCGCATATTTATAATCGGCCTAGCATAATACGGAATATTACCCAGGGTATACTGGCTTTCATGCCGGATCCCCAGTACAAATCTGTTTCCGGCAGGAATGTATCCTATCATCGTCACGCCGATCCTCCCGTATAAATCGTCACCTCCAAGCCAGGTATCACTGTACGTTCCGCTCAAACCCATAAAAAGCCCCTTTGTTGGTGTCAGCACGTTGTTCCGCGAATCCAGCTCGAGATTCAGTGAAACTTCGCTCAGCGTGGAACTGAATACGGTGGTGTCAATTTCAGGAATATCGATCGGGAATTCAAAGGTATTATCTGTGGCCAGCAGCACATACTTGCCCCCTATAAAAAAATCCGACCGGGCTACCCTGAATTTGATCTGCTGCAGTAAAAGCCAGGCATCGAGATTCAGGTTTACCGGTTCATCTTCCAGTACTTCGAGATTTCCCGAACCGTAAAAACCCAGATTTGCATAGAGTTTAGCCGCTACACCCATGTACCGGATCCTATCCTGCTTCCAGTAGCCTGCATGAAAAATGCCGGCTGCCCAGGTTCCGTTCAATGTTGCACCAGCCATCACGCCGGACATGCTGGGGGGACCATTTTTTTCGGTATACGAGGAATGAAAAAAAATAGCGGCCACACCAATTCCGTAATCCACTGCCGGTTCGGTAATAATGGGGCTACCAGCCAATCGCTGATATCCAACGCATTATCCAGGCTATCGCGAAAAGATGAATGTGATTTTACCTTATCCTGCGCGTTACTATTCAAAGAGGTCACAACGCAAAAAATCAGGAAAAGAAAGGGTCCGTGTTTTGTCATAAAAACCAATTTTTTTGTATCTTTTACCCAAATATAACCAATTCCAATTTTATTTACATTCGTATGACACGGAAATTTACCTGCTTACCCGTTGCATTGGCATTTTTTTCCTTACTGCCTGCGCTCAGTCAGGTGGATGATGCCGATTCGGTATACAATATATCGGATACGCTTGACAAGGATTTCGGCATGTTTACGAACAGCGATGTACTTGACCTGGCGCTGTGGTTCGATATAACCCAGTATACGCGGAAAAAGCCAAAAGAGGAATACCTGGATGCCATCTTAACCTATTATCTCAACCAGACGGATTCCATCAATAAAA
>JAGDMB010000116.1 GCA_017860375.1 Bacteroidota bacterium
CCTTCTCCAGAAGATCCTTCGCGGATCGATACCGAGTTCATTTCCATGCTGCAAATGGTTGTCGATCATGGCTGAAAGCAGATTGTTGGCCTTGCTTACAGAGTACATGTCGCCTACAAAATGAAGGTTAATATCCTCTGCCGGCATAACCTGTGATGCCCCGGCGCCGGTACCTCCTCCTTTAACACCAAAATAGGGTCCCAGGGAAGGCTCTCTAAGGCATATCAAGGTCTTGCATCCCAGGTAACGTAAGGCATCACCAAGTCCGATCGTGGTGGTGGTCTTACCTTCTCCTTGTGGCGTAGGTGTCATGGCGGTTACCAAAACAAGGTTGCCATCGGGATTATCCTTCCGCGCAAACAAATGGTCTACGGGTATTTTTGCGATATAATGCCCGTGAGGAAGGATGGACTCATAATCAAGTCCAAGTTCTGCGGCTACCTGGTTTATTTTCCGCAACGAATCTGTTTGGTTATTGTAATACATATCGGTTTGATTATTCTGGTATATTGAGTGAACAGGTTACAGGATCAAATCCGGTGAAATCTGCAAATAACACAATTTTTTTAAAAAAAAGCATAACCTTGTCAATATTCCTTGCCGGTAGTCATCAGAAAGAATAATTTCGCTTTGTTTCACAGCGTAAAATAATTTGAAAAAGTAAGGGTATGAATACTTCGGCACCTGTCCTCTACCTCATTCCGTCAACCCTTGGAGACGTGAGTCCCCAGGATGTTATTCCTCAAAAGACTCTTCAGATCCTTAAAAAACTTGATCACTTTATTGTGGAAGAAGAAAGGACCGCAAGGCGTTTTCTGATAAAAACAGGAATAAACAAACCGGTGGATGCCATCACTTTCTTTATCCTGAACGAGCATACCGGAAAAGAAAATTTATCTTCTTTTTTTGAGAATTCAGGAAATACCGACATGGGTCTTTTATCAGAAGCCGGAGTTCCGGCTGTGGCTGACCCGGGAACCGATCTTATCCGTGTGGCCCACCGGATGGGATTCCGAGTGGTGCCTCTGGTGGGACCCTCATCGGTCTTGCTGGCTGTCATGGCATCGGGATTAAACGGTCAGAATTTTGCTTTTACCGGCTACCTTCCGGTTAAAACAGATGAAAGGGCAGCACGTATCCGATTTCTGGAAAAAAGATCCCTAATGGAAAACCAGGCTCAGGTTTTCATTGAAGCCCCCTATCGGAATAATCAGCTCATGAAATCGATCCTGGAGACCTGTTCACCGGAAACATGGTTGTGCATTGCTTCCAATATTACCCTGGAGAAAGAATGGATATCCACCCGAACAATTGCGGAATGGAAAAGGGAGATCCCCGATCTGAACAAACAGCCCTCGGTTTTTATATTACAGAAGATCTAGTGGCCTATCGTAAAAGTTCAAAATGTCAGGGCCGTTTTATGTCCTGGATATAAATGTCATAGATCACGGTCTGGTATTGCGGAACGATGTAATACCCATAGAGTGTATTGACCAGGCCGGTTGTTCCGAAAGCCTGGGTATAAGGCAATACGGCAAGAGCCTGGGTGCCCTTGCTCATTGTATCAAGCGCAGCGGTAAATCCAGCGGGCATATATTTGATGGATCCGCCAAAGATCTCATTGCTTCCATACACAATTTTTAACGGATTCGCATCGCCGGTATTGCCATCAAATTCTTTCAGGAAAAGTGAACCTTCCCTTTCGTACGTGTAATTTCCGGTATAACGGATCAGGAGCGTGTCACCTTCGGACACAGACAGGGTGTCACCCGTGCTGGCGACCTCTTTATAATATATCGAATTATACGCATTGGAAACCGTATCCATGCCGTTTTCAGAAAGATACCAGACCAGCATTTCCTTTTCATAGGCCACCGGATCCCGGATGACTGTCAGCAGATTAATGGTATATTTCACGGGATGGCAATTATAATAGGCCAGTTCCGTTGGAATGATCAGGGTGGAAAAGCCTCCTTCCTGCATCAGGGACAGCCCACCGTTGAATCCCGGGCTGCTGTAACCATACTGAAACTTGGCAGGACCGTATGCGTAATCTGTATATACATTCGCGTGGTCCCAATCGTCCTTCAGGCTGCTGTCGGTAGTCTCGATAATTGTTCCGTCGAGGTATGTTCCCGTATAATCCACCACAATGTAGTTATTCGCCTCCGGAAACAGACCGGTTCCTACTATTTCCGGAATATGATACAAATATCCATCGGTGAACTCAACCTTATAGGATTCTGCAATATTATTCTTCGTGATATAGGCATCCAGTTCAACCTTTCCGTCTTCTATACATTCTTCCCATTCGTTTTTCAGGCAACCCGTCAAAAGCAAGGCTGCCAGCCCGATGATCGTACCTGTAGGGAGAAATCGCATATGCATCATTCCTTTCATAAGTTTCATTCATTAAATAGTTGATGTGAATAAACGCAAAAGGTTGCGTTTATATTTTAACGGGCGAAATTACTTCTAAAATTTCAACTTCAAAAATTAATGAGGTAAAAGGCGGAATCATTCCGGTGGAGGACCCCTCACTTCCAAATGCCAGGTCAGACGGCAGGATCACCAGCGACTTTTCGCCTTCCCTCATCATCCCTATCGCTTCTTCAAGTCCTTTAACCACTTGCCATTCAGTACCATATACAAACTGGAAAGGCTGGCTTCGTTTCACCGTGGAATCAAAAAACTTGCCGTTGAGAAACCTTCCCTCATAGTTGATCGTGATGGTATCGCCCGGTTCAATTTTTTTTCCAGTACCTGGTAAAAGATTGATAAAATAAATACCCGATGCCATAAGTTCGACAGGCAGCTTTTCTTCCTCAATAAACTGACGCAAAATTACTTTTTCATAGTCTCCGAAATCCTCGATCCAGTTGAGGAAAGCTTCCTTTTCTTTTTTGTATTCTGTTTCGGTCTGAATATCAATCATATCGATGGTAATTTTCAGGATACCACCGGGCTTTAAAATGGAAGGCAGACTGGTCTGCAATGTCTTTTCAAAGAAATCATCCGCGGAAAGTATAAAAGTGGCAGACTCCTTTTCAGAAAGCATACTGAAACATTCATCGACGGATCCTTCAAAAGAGGGACCTGTCAGCTGAAATTTGCGATGACCTTTAAAAAAAACGGAATCAGCCGGAGTTTTATACATCAGGTCAACCGTGATATAATCACCGGGTTTAGCCTTTACATCATCATCACCGAGGGTGTGAAGCTGGTAATATATGCCATGGCCGGCATTTTTAAAACCCGGGTATTTTGCAAAAAACCGGCAGGAACCAGCGCTTACAAAAAGCACCATGACAATAAATATCGTTTTATATTTCATGCTTCAATAAATGAATTTTGTCTTATGTTATTCTTCCAGGTCAATGATATCAATTTCATACTGCAGTATTGAACGTGCAGGTATCCTTTTGCCATCGCCCGTTAAACCGTGCGCCAGGTGTGGCGGCAAAATAAGCCGCGCGCTGTCGCCTTTTTTCAGCAACAAAACTCCTTCTTCCAGTCCCGATTCTACCCCTCCCTGCCCAATTCTGAAGTGTTTCAGTCCGAGTGAATCGCTCGTGTAACAAATTGTTCCATCGAGCAATTTCAGTCTGTAAGCAAGGGTTATCATGTCACCTGCCCTTGCAGGCCTTCCATTTCCCTCACGAATAACCATATACCATAAACCCGAAGGGGTTTGTTGCATATTCCAGTTGTTCCTCCGGACAAATGCCCTGATTTTTTCATTATCCTTTTTCACCAGCAGCCGATTGGCCCCGACAAGCGCTTCCCTGGTTCTGCGGTATTCTTCTTCGGTCACAGGTTTTTCCACCTTACGGCAGCCTGTAAACAGGAGCAATAAAACAAACAGGCCTCCTGCAGCGTTTCTGCATTGATGGATCAGATTGAGGATAAGATCCGAATAGGCTGCCTCCTGTTTAATCCTCATAGTCATTCAGTTGTTCACGGTATTCCGGCAGCAATCCCCTGAATTTTTCAAGGACTGCCTCCAGCGATTCAACCGATTCTCCTCCCGAAGCATTGCGATGGCCGCCGCCGTTAAAATGACTGGCGGAAAAAGTATTCACCGGGAAGTCACCTTTGGAACGAAACGAAACCTTAACATGATCCTTCTTTTCTATAAAAAAAGCGGAAAACCGGACACCCTTTATAGAAAGCGGGTAATTTACAAATCCTTCCGAATCACCGGTCCTGAAATGGTATTTTTCCTGATCCTCCCGGTTCAGCCAGATCAGAGCGGTCCGGTATTCCGGAAAACATTCCATACGCTCGTTGAGGCAATATCCTAAAAGCCGCATCCTGTCGCAGGAGAAATTATCATAGATCCGGTAATAGATCCGGTCTTTATCGATATTATACCGCAGCAATTCCGTAACTACTTTATAGGTTTCAGGGGATGAAGAGTTATAGCTGAAACAGCCCGTATCGGTCATGACTCCGGCAAAAAGACAAACGGCGATATCCTTATTCATGTATTTTTTCAAGCCGTTTTCCACAATAAAACGGTACACCAGTTCAGCGGTAGAACTGACGGAAGTGTCAGAAATAACACTGTCAGCGGTCACAACGGGATCGGGATGATGGTCAATAAGCACCCTGTGGGCGGATGATCGCGAAACGGGTTCCCGGATCTCTTTCATCCTTCGGATGTCGTTGAAATCGACAAAAAAGAGAATATCCGATGCCTCAATGATTTCTGCCACTTTTGCTTCATGACCGGGCAGGGAGATAATCTCTTCCGCACCGGGAAGCCATTTTAAAAATCCGGGAAAGTCGTTGGGAACAATCACTGAACATTCATGCCCCATCTGGGTAAATATCTGGCTAAGCCCGAGGGTAGATCCAATGGCATCACCATCGGGATTGAAATGCGTAAGAATTGCAATTTTTCCGTACTTTATCGAAAGTTTCTTTTGCAGTTTCCTCATTCCTGTTTTCGGGGCTGAATATAGGGTATGATTCATGTTGTTCCGTCGAATTCAAAATTAAGCAACTTTACTACCGCTGATGGGATTCAGACCTGCAATTTATCAGAAAATTTCAACATAACACCATTCTGCATAATTATTCAAACGGCAACTGCAGCCAGAAACTTCAAACGGACATGAAAAAGCAAGTATTCTGAAAATTTTCCTATATTCGGCCAAAATAATGATTTCACTATGGCAGGTACAAAAACATTGACCATTATCAAACCCGACGCTGTAAGAAAAGAAAATATCGGCCCGATACTGGAGAAGATCAATGGCAACGGATTTCACATTGCAGCCTTGAAGCTAATACACCTGAACCGCGGACAGGCTGAACGTTTTTATGCCGTGCACAGGGATAAGTTTTTTTTCGAGGGCCTGGTCAATTTCATGACATCCGGGCAGGTGGTAGTGGCCATCCTCGAAAAAGAAAATGCAGTGGCCGATTACCGCAGGCTGATGGGAACAACGGATCCCGCCAAGGCTGAAGAAGGCACCCTCCGAAAACTTTTTGCGGAAAGTATGGAACGAAACGCTGTTCATGGCTCCGACAGTGATGAGAACGCGGAAACGGAATGCGACTTCTTTTTTGCCAGAAGCGAACGGTTTTCCAATTTTGAAGGGTAAGGGCTTACCGGATCACAACCGAATCGATCAGCTTTTCTCCGGCTGTTTCATTCATTTTCTCCAGAATGGTCTGCCGCATCATCAGTAACTCGTTGCGCGCAACCGATGATGTCATGTGAACAAAAAGGGTCCTGTCTTTTATATACACCTGTTTTGTTCTTACCGCGATTGCCTTCCCAAGTAAATGGCCCCATTGTGATACCAGTCTTTTTTCTTTCAGAGTCTGATTTATTTTCAATTCATCCAGGCATTCTTTAATCACCTCTCCGATAGGGCGTGTTTCATTTCTTCGCATGACTGAATAATTGATTTGGAGTACAAAATAAATATTCCCGCACGACCGGCAGAATGTTTCAGTGTCCGTTCCTATCTTCTTTTTCCACCTGCCCGTTTTCAATATGGAAAAATTTGAAATCCACCCCTATCTCATGTATAATGTCTTTCATTCGCAAGGGATCGGTATGGGTAATAAAAATCTGGCCGAAATGTTCTTCCGCCACAAGCTTGATTATCTGGGTCACCCTTTTTTCATCGAACTTATCGAAAATATCATCAAACAGGAAGATCGGGACTGTTTTGTTTATTTCTTTAATAAAATCAAATTGAGCCAGTTTAAGTGCCACCAGGTAGGTTTTCTGTTGTCCCTGGGAACCGATCCGTTTGATCGGTAAATCATCAAGGGACAGGGTCAGATCGTCTTTATGAACACCCACAGTCGAATACTGCAAAATCCTGTCCTTGTTTCTTGCTTCCCTGAGCATATCCGGGAATGAATTATTCACCAGCTGGGAATGATATGCCAGGTCGACTGCTTCCTGACCCCCTGATATAAAGGCATAATACTTACGGAATACAGGAACCAGTTTTGAAATAAAATCCTGTCGCCCAGCATAAATCCTTTCTGCATAGGGAATGATTTGTTCATCATAGGCGACCAGGGTTCCTTCATCAAACCTGCCGGAAGGGGAAACATCTTTCAACAGCTTATTCCGCTGTAATAAAAGATGGTTGTAATGGATGTTGTCCTCGAGGTAATGATGGTCGTACTGTGAAATGACGCTGTTCATGAATTTCCGGCGCTCATCACTGCCTTCGGTGATAAGGCAGGAATCGGCCGGAGAAATGACCACCACCGGGATAAGCCCTATATGGTCCGACAAGCGGTCATATTCCTTTTTGTTGCGTTTAAAGACCTTGTTTCGCATCCGCTGTATGGCGCAGTATATCTCCTCAGTCCTCTCCGGCAGGCTGAATGCACCCTGTATGACCGAAAACTCACAACCGGTGCGGATATTCTGCGTATCAACTGCATTGAAATAGCTTTTGCACATGCACAGGTAATGAATGGCATCAAGGACATTGGTCTTGCCGCCTCCGTTGTTTCCTACCAGGCAATTGATGCGCGGTGAAAATTCAAAATCAGCCTGCTGATAATTCTTGAAATTGACCAGTGAAAGATTACGAAGATGCATAGAAGTATTTTTCAAAGTATTAAGGATATAAAAATACGGAATCCCGGTCAAGGTAAAAAAAATTGATTGAAATAAATAAAGGATTCGGTAAGGTTTTCAATGGCATCTTCGTATTGCCCCATTTTATAATAACTGATTCCGGCATACAAACGAGCCAGGTTACCGCT
>JAGDMB010000117.1 GCA_017860375.1 Bacteroidota bacterium
GTGATCTTTACCACCGACCACGGTTCCATCCGGGTTAATAATCCCGTGAAAGTTCTTGGCGATAAAAAAACCTCCTCCAATCTCCGGTACAAGACGGGAAAGAACCTGAACTATAATCCGAAAGAAGTGTTTGAGATGACGGATCCCCGTCTTGCTCATCTTCCAAAATCCGATGTAAGTTCAAAGTATATTTTCTCGCTTGCACACGACTTTTTCGTCTATCCGAATAATTACAATTATTTTGTTAATTATTTTAAGAATACATACCAGCATGGCGGAGTATCCATGGAGGAAATGCTTGTGCCCCTTGCCATCATGACTCCCCGTTAACCGAAGCTCCTATGGTATGAACAACCTCGTGATCCCTTCCCTGCAGCAAATTGACCAGGCTTCTGCCCGTTTCCTGGAGATTACCGGCGATCACAGAAAATTTGCCTTTACCGGGGCCATGGGTAGCGGGAAAACCACCCTGATTACCGCAATCTGCCGGCAGCTTGGAGTGGTAAACCGGGTTACCAGCCCCAGCTTTGCCCTGATCAATGAATACCGCACCCGTTCCGGTGAAGTCATTTTTCATTTTGATTTCTACCGCATTAAGTCCATTGAAGAAGCTTTTGACCTGGGATACGAAGAGTACTTTTACAGCGATGCCTGGTGTTTCATTGAATGGGCTGAAAAAGCGGCGGAAATTCTTCCCGATGATTTCGTCCGGGTGAATATCGAGGTCCTTCCGGATAATACACGGCGGGTCAGCGTGCTGCTGTAACCAGGGTGCAGCCTGCAGGCGTCTCTGCATTTGTCTGTCATGTCCTGACTGCCGTAGCGCCCTTACTTGCATATCTTCTCCATATGTATTATCTTAGGTTCCGATAATCATTCGTTAAAATCGCATGGAATGGCAGAACACAAATCGGATCCGTCAAGCAATCCCCTGATGTACGGGGGAATATTACCCCAGGAGGAAATGCTCTCCGTCGGCCGGAAACATAAAAAACTGGTAATCGGGATCCCCAAAGAGGATCAGCAAACCGAGCAGCGAATGCCCCTTACGCCCGAAGCGGTTGAAGTCCTGGTAGGTGACGGACACGAAGTTCATATTGAAACACAAGCCGGCGAAGGTTCGCGGTATACCAATACCGATTACAGTGAATGCGGCGGTTTTATAAGCGAAACGCGGAAAAACATATTTGCTGCGGATATAATCCTGAAGGTATCGCCGCTTGTAACGGATGAAATTGCAATGCTTACCGGGAACCAGGTGGTCATTTCTTCGGTTCATCAGAACCATCTGTCGGAAGAATACATAAGGGGTATGATGCAAAAGAAAATCACCGCCGTTGCCTTCGATACCATAAAGGATGAACACGGCTGTTTCCCCTTTGTGGATTCCATGAGTGCCATATCCGGCATTTCAGCGATCATCATGGCCGGTGAATACCTTAGCAATCACCACGGTGGCAAAGGTGTGATGCTGGGAGGGATATCGGGCATAACACCCACGGAAGTGGTTATTATCGGTGCAGGTACAGCGGCTGAATCGGCTGCCAGAGCAGCCCTTGGATTCGGAGCCTTTGTCAAGGTTTTTGACAATTCACCGCGTAATCTCGAACAATTGCAGCAAAACCTGGGACACCGCCTGCATACGTCCATATTTCATCCCAAGGTTCTGCGGCGGGCACTGAAATCAGCCGATGTGCTTATCGGAACCATGCAACTTCAGGATAAAGGTCCCCGCTATTTCGTGACCGAAGATATGGTACGTGAAATGAAAAAAGGCTCGGTCATCATTGATCTGAGCATTGACCAGGGAGGTTGCATCGAAACTTCAGAATACCGTACCCTGCTCGATCCGGTTTATACCCGGCACGATGTAATCCATTTCTGTGTACCTAACCTGCCGTCAAGGGTGGCACGGACTGCCTCCATCGCTCTCAGCAACCTGTTATCCCCCATCCTCGTTTCCATGGCTGCCTCCGGGGGTTTCATACCTTTCCTGAAAGCCAATATGGGCGTGCGATCGGGACTATACATGTTCAACGGTATCCTTACAAACGAATACATCGGCAGCCGGCTTGGATTGCCCTCCAAGGACATAGACCTGCTGATGGCTGCTTTTTAACGGGTTCTTTTATTCCGGAACAAAATAATCTGAACCCTGCATTATTTTTACGATTCAGTACTCGCGCAATGATCTCGGATATGATATACGACAACATGATCGAACTCCGCAGCCGGCTGCTGAAAATAAATGCAGGGACGGTTCTTGACGTGGCCTGCGGCAAAGGTGATTTTCTGAAGTTTGCCCTGCGGTCATTCAACAGCTACCGTATGGCTGTCGGAATTGATGCAGATGCCGAATCCCTTTTAAAGGCACGTCAGAACCTGTATGAATACCCCGTTTCCTTTGTGCTTGGCTCAGCGTTGTCCATGCCTTTTCTCGAAGAATCCTTTACCACGGTCACCCTCTCCAATGCCCTTCATCATATTGAAGATCTCAGCAAATTGTTTTCGGAAATGATAAGGGTCTGCCGGCCCGATGGCTTTATTCTGGTCAACGAGATGATCAATGACAGCGTATCGGAATACCAGGAGTCCCATATCCTTTATCATCATTATGTTTCCGAGCTTGATAACCTGCTCGGCCATTATCACCGCGAAACCTATTCGGAGAAAGAACTCCTGAACCTCGTTAAGGAATACAACCTGAAAATAAGTGATTCGTTCGTGCATGAGGACTGTTCAAAGGATTATCTCAATCCCGGTGAAATTGACGGAATGGCAGACCGGATGAACCAAAAGGTTTCGTTGCTGAAGAATACCGATTCCTATTACTTTTACCTTAACAAAGCCCGCGATATTGAGAAAAAAATAAGGAATAAAGGGGTGCACCGGCCGAAGCATATGACCTTCCTGATCAAACCTGTCCGGCCCTAAGCGGATAATCGTAAAATGTCCTAACCATTGCAGTATGAAAAACTTCTTTTTGCCTTTCATTGTCTTGCTGTTTGCATGTGAAGCCGGTGCCCAGGTTACCGCCGTTACCGAGGAAGGCAGGGCGGTAATCTTGTTCGGCGACGGTACATGGAGGTATTTAAATGACTCGGTAAATGTTTCCACGCCTGATCTTCCTCATTATACCGTTCCGGAAAATTCCACGAGCCTTGTAAAAGGGAAGGAAACACGGTATGAATTATGGTACAATGCAGACAAGTGGAATCTTCTGCCGGACACCGTTTACGGAAATTCCGAATATGCGCTCGAATTTCATACCGGAGAACTGATCGCCATGATGATCACGGAAAGAATGCAGGTCCCCCTCTCCAGGATCAAAGAAGCCGCAATGGCAAGCTTTAAAAAAGAAGGCTCGGAGGGCCGGATTTCAGAAGAACAAAAAATAGTGGTGAACGACACGGAAGGACTGTTGCTGAAAATTGACGCCCTCGTGGATGGTATCCCGGTTTCGTACCTGAATGGTTATTTTTCAACCCACGAAGGGACCTTCCAGCTGATCACCTATACTGCCTATAATTTGTTCGACAGCTACCGCAAGGATATGATCGGGCTGATCAGCGGTTTTGTCCTCACGGAACAACACAATACACCCAGGTAGTTTGTGACCTTCCTGAACACCTTTTCGCATTAATGAGAACCTCTCCTGTCTTTAATTTTAAATCCCCTGAATTTGAACAGGATCGTTTATTTCCTATATTTAACCCCTAATTGGATTATTTTCATAAACCCTAACCCTTAAATCTATGAGCACGAAGAACGGCAAACTATCGTTTGGTGAGAAAGCAGGCTATGGATTCGGAGATCTTGGATCTGTCTTGTTCTGGCAAACCATCATGGTATACCTGCTTTATTTTTATACCGATGTGTTTGGGCTGACGGCCATAGCAGCCGGAATAATGTTTGGCATATCCAGGGTCCTTGATGCCATTTTTGATGTGGTAATCGGTATGACCGCTGACCGCACCCGGAGTCGCTGGGGCAAGTTCCGTCCGTATATTTTATTCGGGGCTGCACCGTTGTGCGTCATGGCCATCCTGGCATTCACCACCCCCTCCTTCAGTGAGGGCGGCAAGCTTGCCTATGCCTATATTACATTCATTCTTTTTATGTTCCTGTATTCCACTGTTAATATTCCTTATACTGCACTTCTTGGCGTCATCAGCGGAGATCCTGTGGAAAGAACCAGCGCTGCTTCCTTTAAATTTGTGGGCGCCTACCTGGCCGGCATTATTGTTTCTGCCACTGCACTGCCTTTTGCGGCCCATTTTGGCCAGGGCAACGATGCAAAAGGATGGCAAACCACTATGGTAATTTATGCCATTGCCGCTTTTCTCTTTTTTATGATCACCTTTCTTTCCACGAAGGAACGCATAAAACCAATTGCGAAGGAGAAAACTGACATAAAAAGTGATTTACAGGATATTACCAAAAACCTGCCCTGGATTTTGTTGTTTATTGTAACGATTCTTTTTATTCTCTTTGTATGTATAAAGCTAAGTGTGACCACTCACTACTTCAAGTATTACATCGGTGAACAGGTCGTTCCCTGGATGACCCATATTATTAATTTCTTTAACCGGTATATTCTGAACCCGATCTACGGCCTGTTTGGAAAAGAAGCAACTGTCATGCTGGATGCGACCCATAAATTCGGATTTGAAATGCTGGCTTCTGCATTCAACACCGTAGGACAGATATTCTCTCTGATCGGAGTCATACTGATCCCCTATTTCGTAAAGCTCAATGGCCGGAAAAATGCACTCACCATTCTTTTTGTCATCGCCCTGATATGCACCGGCTCCTACTTTTTCTTTAAACCCCATAACCTGGTCTGGATTTTCCTGATGCAGGTATTTGGTTCCGTCACGGGCGGTCCCATCTCAGCGCTGTTATGGGTAATGTACGCCGATACGGCAGACTATTCCGAATGGAAAACCGGAAGAAGGGCAACCGGCCTTGTTTTTTCAGCTTCTATTATGTCGAACAAACTCGGATGGGCCATCGGCAGCGCGATTGCAGGCGGGATCCTTTCCCTGACCGGCTTTGTTGCCAATGTAGCACAGAATATAAACGTGCTGAACGGTTTGAAGTCAATGATGAGTGTCATACCGGTTGCGGCCGGATGCGTCGCACTGGTGTTGCTACTTTTCTTTTACAGACTTGATGAACCGACTATGAAAAAGATCAAGGAAGATCTGGAAGAAAGGAGAAAAGCCAGCGGTGTAGCGGCTTCATAAGCTCAGCAGATAGATTGCAGGATTTATACCCGACAAGCCTTTATGACTTGTTTGGTTTTTATAATTGGAGGATCCGTCGTATGCAGTATGGTCATTTTGACGATAAAGAAAAAGAATATGTAATCACCCATCCCGACACGCCCGAACCCTGGAGCAATTACCTGGGTTCCACCGTATACGGGGCCATCATTACCAACAATGCAGGGGGTTACAGCTTTTATAAATCAGCCGCCCTCGGTCGTTTTATGCGTTTCCGCACCAATACGGTCGAATTCGACCAGCCGGGACGCTACCTTTACATCCGCGATGAGGATTCCGGCGATTACTGGTCCGCTTCCTGGCAGCCTGTCGGAAAACCTTTGCAGAACTATAAAACCGTCTGCCGCCATGGTACGGCGTATACGATCATCGAATCGGAATACGCCGGCATAAAATCGGAAACCTGTTATTTTGTCCCCCTCGGAAAAGAGTATGAATGCTGGCAATGCCGCATCACCAACACCGGCAAAACGCCCCGCCGGCTGAGACTGTTCACCTATGTGGAATACGCCAGCAACTGGCACCTTTGGATGGACCTTATAAACCTCCAGTATACCCAGTATATCCTCACCATGCAGGTGCAGGACGGTATTATTGACCATGGCACTAACGTGTACCTGCCCCCGCAACCCGATAATTTTGAAGAAGGCGGCCAGGCCAGGCATACCTTCCTGGGAGTGTCGGGAGTTGAAATTACCGGGTATGATACAGACCGGAAAAAATTCATCGGCAGCCACCGTTCCTATTCCAATCCGGTTGCAGTGGAAAAAGGACAGTGCAGCAATTCTCTTGCTTCGGGAGATAACGGATGCGGTACCCTGCAATTTGATATCGATCTGAAACCCGGAGAGGCAAGGGAATTTGTCGTGGTGATGGGGATCGGAAGCGCAAATCAGGAGGGGAAAGCTGCGTTGGATTCCTGCCGGAATATCGCCCGTGTAAAAGAAGAATTCAGCCGGTTGAAACGATACTGGCACAACCGTTTGCAGGGACTGACCGCCATAACCCCCGATGCCGATTTCAACAGCATGATCAACATGTGGAATCCTTACAACTGCCTGATGACCTATGCCTGGTCGCGTGCGGCAAGCCTGGTGTATGCCGGGGAACGCGACGGACTGGGTTACCGCGATTCGGTGCAGGACCTGCTGGGTGTTATTCATATTATTCCCGATGAGGCAAAGAAAAGACTGGAACTCATGATCACAGGCCAGACTTCAGCCGGGGGTGCCATGCCTGTGGTCAGGCCTTTCTCTCACAAACCGGGACAGGAAATTCCGCCCAAAGAGGAAGAATACCGCTCCGATGACTGCATGTGGCTTTTCAATACCATCCCCGCCTACGTGAACGAAACCGGGGATACGGCATTTTATACCAGCGTGCTCCCCTATGCCGACCGGGGTGAAGATACCGTGCTGGGCCATATGAAAAGGGCGATCGAATTCACCCTTCAGCGGTCAGGGATCCATGGCCTGCCCTGTGGCCTGTCAGCTGACTGGAATGACTGCCTGGTGCTGGGACAAAAGGGGGAATCGGTATTTGTCGCCTTCCAGCTGCGGTACGCCCTTAAAACGTATATCGAAATTACCCGGCAGCTGAACGTGGCAGAGGAAGCGGAATGGGCCGAAGGAGAACTGAAAAAACTTGACGACAATATTGAGAAATACGCATGGGACGGAGAGTGGTACCTGAGGGCGTACCGTCACGACGGCCTTAAATATGGTGCCAAAACAGACGAGGAAGGATCGCTGTGGCTGAATCCCCAGACCTGGGCCGTATTAAGCGGACATGCTGACAAGGCAGTTGCTGAAAAAATAATGGACCATGTAAACAAAAGGCTGGCCACTGAATATGGCCTGGTCATCATCGACCCTCCTTATAAAAAGGCCGATCTTAACGTAATCAAGGCACCCCTTTTCAATGCCGGCATGAAGGAAAACGGCGCTATCTTTTGCCACAT
>JAGDMB010000440.1 GCA_017860375.1 Bacteroidota bacterium
TAAAAGATTTTGGCCGGCGGTTTAAGGTAATGATGGATGTGGCCTTTGGTCAGACAAAGATATTCAGGAGACCTGTTATTGGATTTTTTCATGCCCTCGTTTTCTGGGGTTTTTGCGTGATCCTGCTGGGCAGTATCGAGATGGTGATCGACGGGCTCTTTGGAACCGAAAAATCCCTCAGGGTGTTGGGGATTTTGCACGATATTATCATGGCTTCGGGTGATGTTTTTGCTTTTCTGGTAGCCGTTTCCATTATTGTCTTCCTGTGCCGCAGGTTGTTTTTTTCGATAAAGCGATTCCAGGGTATCGAAATGAAGCACAGGAATCACGTGGATGCCATCATAGCCCTTTCGCTGATCCTTTTGCTGATGGTTTCCCTGTTGGGTATGAACGCAGCCTATTATGGCTTTAACCGTGCATTGGGAGATGAAATATACGGAATTTACCCGGCAGGCTATATTTTATCTGCCCTGTTTCAGGGAATGGACGTTTCCACCGTAAGGATCATTTACGAAGTCTGCTGGTGGACCCATATCCTGCTGATATTTATCTTTGCCAATATACTTCCTTATTCCAAACATTTTCATGTATTCCTGTCTGTGCCCAATGTCTTCCTTACACGCCTTGATCCGCTGGGGAAACTCACAAATATGGATAATATCACACGCGAGGTGAAGCTGATGCTCAATCCCGATACCGCTTTTACCGCACCTGCTTCCGATGCCCCTGTTGAACGATTCGGCGTTAAAGATGTGGAAGATGTAACCTGGAAGAATTATTTTGATTCCCTTTCCTGTACGCAATGCGGCCGCTGCACTTCTGTTTGTCCGGCCAGCCTCACAGGGAAGAAGCTTTCCCCGCGGAAGATCATCATGGATGTACGCGCAAGGATGAAAGAAAAAGGACCCGGACTGGTGCGGATCGGGAAGGAATATTCGGATAACAAATCGCTGGTGCGGGATTGCATTTCAGAAGAGGAGATCTGGGCTTGCACCACATGCAATGCCTGTGCCATGGAATGCCCGGTAAACATCAACCATCCCACGCTCATTGTGGATATGCGGCGCTACCTGGTAATGGAAGAAGGCTCAGCCCCGGGTGAGATCAAAGCGGTTTTCAGCACGATTGAAAACAATGGTGCACCCTGGCAATATTCACCGGAAGACAGGCTTCTTTGGACAAAAGACCTTGAAATGAAAGTGCGCACCTAGAAAAGCAAGCTCAACGATCATGGAAACGAAAAAAATCACGGTACCGGTAATGGCTGAAATGTTTGCCCGCGGCGAAAAACCCGAATACCTTCTTTGGGTGGGTTGCGCCGGAGCTTTTGACGACCGGTACAAAAAAGTGGTCAGGGCCTTTGTTAAAATCCTTACTCATCTCAGGGTAAGCTATGCCGTATTGGGAAAGGAAGAATCATGTACGGGTGATCCTGCAAGGCGTGCCGGAAATGAAATGCTTTACCAGATGCAGGCCCTTCAGAATATTGAAATCTTCCGGTCTTATGAGGTCAGGAAAATCCTTACCCTGTGCCCGCATTGCTATAATATCTTTAAAAACGAATATCCCGACCTGGGAGGAAATTGCGAAGTGATTCACTATTTGCAATTCCTTGCTGAACAAATTGATAAGGGAAAACTCACGCCCGATCCGAGGGTAGTGAAAAACGTGCGGATCACTTACCATGACCCTTGCTACCTGGGCAGGGCGAATTCTATTTACCAGGAACCCAGAAAGGTGCTTAAATCGCTGACCACCGAGCTGGTGGAAATGCACCGGAACAGAAGTTTTGCCCTTTGCTGCGGAGCAGGCGGGGCGCAAATGTTCAAGGAGGCTGAAAAGGGTGAAAAGGAGGTATTCATGGAACGCACCGAAGACGCGCTTGAGACCGGTGCATCCATTATTGCCACAGCCTGTCCCTTTTGTATGACCATGATGACCGACGGAATCAAATATAAAAACAAAGAAGAAGAAATAAAAAATTATGATATTGCCGAGCTGATTGCCATGAATCTCGATCTGTAGAGGATACAGACTGACCTGACAGTATCCGTCTGCACCTGCAGCATGTTAAAAATACGGCAAGATTGCATTCATTAAACCCAAACTTTAGCACAATGGAAAACAGAATAGGTTTGAAAAGCGGTGAATTTCTGGTAAAAGAAGTGGAAGCCGGGGATGTTTTTATTCCCGAGGAATTCAATGAGGAACAACAAATGATCGCCCAGACCTGCCGCGATTTCCTTAACACCGAGGTTATCCCCAACATCGATAACACCGAGAAACAGGACCGGGAGCTGATGAAAAGCCTGCTGAAAAAGTCCGGAGAACTTGGATTAATGGGTATTTCCGTACCCGAGGAATTCGGCGGATTTGGCCAGTCCTTCGTCACCCAGATGCTTGCTGCCGAGACGATCGGTGCCGGATATTCCTTTTCCGTGGCCTTTATGGCTCATTGCGGCATTGGTACACTACCGATCCTGTATTACGGCACCTATGAACAGCGGCAGAAATATGTTACCCGGCTGGCAACAGGCGATTGGCTCGGCGCATACTGCCTTACAGAGCCCGGTGCCGGCAGTGACGCCAATTCAGGCAAGA
>JAGDMB010000118.1 GCA_017860375.1 Bacteroidota bacterium
GGTGCTAAGGAAACGTGACCTTTAAAGACACCCTGTCAGGGTATCAAAAAGGAGACACCCTGTCAGGGTATCCTCTTCATAACACCCTTAGACACCCTGTCAGGGTGTCTTATATACCCTGACAGGGTGTGTCGGGAAAAATCCATATCTTTGCGGTTTAATCGTAACCATCATGGGAAAGCGAACCGCAATACTTTTTGGGGCGACAGGACTGGTTGGCAGTCACCTGCTGGAAATTCTGATCAAGGAAGAAGAATATGCTAAAATTGTTCTTTTCAACCGCAAGCCTGTCAAGGCTCTTCATTCCATTTCCCCTAAAATTGAAGAGATCATAACCGATTTTCATGATCTGAAACAACTGGAGGGATATGGTAAAGGCAGTGATCTTTATTGCTGTCTGGGCACCACCATCAAGAAAGCCAAAACAAAGGAAAGCTTCCGGCAGGTCGATTTTGACCTGCCTGTCGTCATTGCTTCCATTGCGTCGCGCAAGCCTTTTAACCGGTTTGTGGTCATTTCCTCCATAGGGGCCAATGCCGAAAGCCGAAATTTCTATTTGCGCACCAAGGGTGAAATGGAACAGGCGGTGCGGGGAATCCTGGGAGAAAAAGCCATCATTGTAAGGCCTTCGATGCTGCTGGGGCAGAGGAATGAGTACCGTTTCGGGGAGGTTTTGGGAAAATGGTTTTCCGGTTTGCTGAGCCCGATCCTGATCGGAAAACTGGCCCGCTACAAAGGTATCCAGGCTTCCGATGTGGCGCGCGCCATGGTCTGGCTGGCTTTACACGGGACCGAATCACCCATCATCGAATCCGATCAATTGTACAAGCTTTCAAAAAAATACCTTGCATGAATCGTTTTACCAATTTTCTGGATATTGTCAGAACCCGGCAAAGCACCAGGGCTTATGACAGCCGTGCAGTGGAAGCCGAAAAAGTGGATCGGTGCATTGAAGCGGCCCGCATGGCACCCTCAGCCTGCAATGCCCAACCCTGGAAATTCATCGTGGTGAACGATCCGGACCTTAAAAATGCACTTGCCGAGGCCACCATGGATCGCATCTTACCACTTAACCATTTTACCAAACAGGCACCCGTGCATGTGGTTATTGTTCGAGAAAAGGCCAACATGACCTCCTCAATCGGCCAGGTTTTAAAAAACAAGGAATATCCCCTTATAGACATTGGCATTGCTGCCGTTCACTTTTGCCTGCAAGCCGTGGAAGAAGGATTGGGCACCTGCATCATCGGATGGTTTAATGAAAAGAAGGTCAGAAAACTGCTGTCAGTTCCGAGGAACAAAAGGATTGAATTGATCATTACCGTGGGATATCCGGCAACAAACGAGATCAGGCCAAAAAACCGCAAACCGAGGGAAGAAGTGGTGGCGTACAATAAATATTAGAACCCCCCTTCACGCAATAAAGCTCGTGCTGATCGATTTGTATTTATACACTTTATGGATCACATCTGCAAACAGGTCAGCGATGGAAAGGATCTTGATTTTGTCGCTGTGGTTTTTAAGCGGTATGGTATCGGTTACACAGATCTCCGTAATGGGTGACTTGTCAATTCTTTCATAGGCAGGACCTGAAAAAACCGCATGGGTTCCCACAACCCGGATGGACTGGGCTCCTTCATCCTTCATCAGCTTGGCTGCAAGGCATATAGTCCCTGCCGTGTCAATCATATCATCCACGATGACGATATTCTTCCCTTCCACATCACCGATTACCCTTATTTCTTCGACCACATTGGCTTTTTTTCTTAATTTGTAGCAGATCACCATTTCACAGTTGAGGAAACGGGCATATGCGTTGGCACGTTTAGTGCCTCCCATGTCGGGCGCGGCAATGGCCAGGTTTTCCAGATTGAGGCTTTTAATATAGGGAACGAAAAGGGCGGATCCGTACAAATGATCGACCGGCACATTGAAAAAACCCTGAATCTGATCGGCATGAAGATCCATGGTCATGATCCGGTCAATGCCGGCTGCGGATAAAAGGTCAGCGACCAGCTTTGCACCAATTGAACAGCGGGGTTTGTCCTTTCTGTCCTGTCTTGCATAGCCAAGGTAAGGTATTACTGCCACTACCTGAATGGCCGATGCCCTTTTAGCGGCGTCGATCATGAGCAGCAATTCCATGAGGTTTTCAGCCGGAGGATAGGTGGACTGAATAATAAAAACAATGCAACCGCGCACCGATTCTTCAAAAAAAGGCTGGATCTCACCGTCACTGAATTCGAGAACCGAAGTTTTTCCGATCTCTGAACCGTAGCTTTTGGCAATTTTATCAGCCAGGTTGGTGGATGCCCGGCCTGCAAAAAACTTGATGGGAGCTTTGATTTTCATGAATTTTCTTTTTCAGGATTGTCCGGCGCTGCAAATGTAAAAAAAACCGGATTCAATCCTAAAAACAGGACACGTAAAGAAATGAGACAGTTTTAAACAATGCCTGAAATTTTCAGGCATTCATGCGGTTATTCGAACGGTCTATTATATCAATCAATTCTTCTTTGCCTTTTTGATTCACCGAAGAAGTGATCAGAAAATCAGGCAGGGGCTCCCAGGTCTCGCTAAGCCTTTCCCGGTATAAATGGAGTTTATGCTGAAGCTGGGCGGCCGAGAGTTTATCCGATTTGGTGAAACAAAGCACAAGGGGGACCTGGTTCTGGCCGGCCCAGGTAATGAAATCCCTGTCATTTTCAAGCGGTTTATGCCGGCAATCGATCAAAACAAAAAGGCAGGCCAGGGTTTTGCGATTTAAAAGATAATCCCTGATCAAATAAGGAAATTCCTTTTTAATCGCTTTGGAGGTGCGGGCATAACCGTAACCCGGAAGGTCAACCAGGTACCAGGCACCGTTCACAAGAAAATGGTTGATGGTCTGTGTTTTGCCCGGTGAAGAAGAGGTCTTGGCCAGATTCTTCCGGCCGGTCAGCATGTTGATCAGCGATGATTTGCCCACATTCGAACGCCCGGCAAAAGCGTATTCCGGTAAAGAAGGTTTCGGGCATGACGCAAGATCCGGGCTGCTTTTTATAAACTCAACACTGATTATTTCCATCAGAAATATTTTGAAATCACATCATTCCCCTTTTTTTCAGGGGATGCGGTTTCGATGTAGATTTCCAGCAATTGGGCCTTGCCCCCGGGGCCCATCCCGGTTTCAGGAACCAGCCTGACATTCTTGATTTCAGCCGGCAAAAGGACTGTCTCGCCCTTTTGGATCACTTCGGCATCATTTTCATAATAATGAAGCGAAAAGGAACCTTCCATGCACATATACACCACAAAGGAATCGAGTTTGATATAATCCTTTTCCATCGCCCGGGTCAGCTCAATATAATTGGCTGTGAAATACCGGCACTGCAGGACCGGGTTTGAAACATCGGGCGTTTTTTCATAACGGGTCTTATATTCGGGATATTCCGTGTAATCAATCGCATCCAGTGCCATCTCCGTATGCAGTTCCCTGGTCAGGCCCGTATCATCAACGCGGTCAAAGTCATAAATCCGGTAGGTAATATCCGAGGTCTGCTGTATCTCGGCCAGCAAAATCCCGGCCCCGATGGAATGAATTCTACCGGCAGGCATAAAGAAAACATCACCCGGGTGCACTTTTTCCTTATTCAGGATATCCTGAAGGGTTTTGTTTTCAAGATGATTCTTGTATAGTTGCTTGTCCACAGACTGGTTAAAGCCTATAATTATTTCCGCATCCTTATCAGATTCAACAATATACCACATTTCTGTCTTACCAAAAGATTGATGTCTTTTTTTCGCCAGCTTGTCATTCGGATGCACCTGAATCGATAATATATCATTGGCATCGATGAATTTAATGAGGAGGGGAAAAGTCAGACCAAACTTATCGTAAACCGAATCTCCAACAAGGTCTCCCATGTACACTTCGATCAATTCCTCCAGCGCATTGCCTTTAAGAAATCCGTTGCAGACCACCGAGATATCTTTTGGTACACAAGATATTTCCCAGCTTTCTCCTGCTTTATCCGTTTTGGTTTTCTTATTGAGAAGGTCCCTGAGTTTGGTCCCTCCCCATATTTTGTCCTTGATGATCGGTCGAAACTTAAGTGGGTATAAACGATTCATTATTAATAAATTAATTAGTTACTATGCAATGGAAATGTATTCCTGCTGCTTTGCTAAAAAAAAACAAAAATAATGATTTCATCGTAACTCAGTCCAAAGGTACCTGGTAAATCGAAAATTAATCACCCAAAAAGCTCCGGACCGCTTCCACGAAAAGTCCGGGTTGCTCTGCATGTACCCAATGGCCGGCCCCCGGTATGGTTATAACGGTTGCATTTTTAAAATACCGTTTAATGCAATCAAGGTCATTGTTGCCGATGTACCCTGAATGCTGACCCCTTATGAAAAGCGCAGGAAAATCGAGCCGGTACTCTTCCGGGAGTTGCAGGGTGTCGATCCCGAGAAAAATTTCTTCGAGGTTTTTCTCCAGCGCCGGCAGGTTCAGGCACCAGTAATAGCGGCTGTGGTGGTCCTTTTTCAGATTTTTAAGCAGGAATTGCCTGACGGCAGGGTATTGGATAGTTTTTGCAAGCTGATCTTCGGCCTCTTTTCGTGAGGACAGGTTTGCAAGGTCAATGGATTGCAGCGCATGCAGTATGGAACGATGCTGCAGGTTTTCATTGGGATGATTTTCCGCCTTGTAGGTACAAGGTGATATATCGACCACGATGAGTTTTTCAATCAGCTTCGGATGCATCGCGGCAAAGAACATGGCCGCCTTGCCTCCCATGGAATGCCCCATCACTACAGGCTTATAAATGGTATGCTGCACCAGGAACTCATGAAGGTCATCGCGCAAGTCACTGTAGGTATGGTTTGGATGGTGAGGGGACTGGCCGTGATTGCGCCAGTCAATCAGAAACACCTCACGGAATTCGGATAGTTGCCTGCCAATCGTGTGCCAGTTGTCCGAAGAACCATACAGGCCGTGAAGAATGATCAGGGGTTTTCCCTTGCCGAGCCGGCGGTAAAACAACTCCATTATGCAAGCTGATCGAGGTAAAGCCCGATGGTTTTCTCGAGCCCGAAATACAATGCATCGGATATGAGCGCATGGCCGATGGATACTTCCAGCAGACCCGGGACATGCCGGCTGAAAAAACGCAGGTTGGCAAGGTTCAGATCATGCCCGGCATTGAGAGCCAGTCCTGATTCAATGGCCTTTTCAGCTGCCTTTATATAAGGAGCGACCGCCTTTTCAGGATCGAGGGGATAATTCCGTGCATACGGCTCGGTATACAGTTCAATGCGGTTTGTACCCGTAGCCGCCGCACATTCAATCTGTGTCAGGTCGGTTTCAATGAAGAGCGATGTCCGTATACCGGCCTGCTGGAATTCCCTGATGATTGGCTTCAGAAAGGCTTCGTATTTGATCACGTTCCACCCCTGATTTGAGGTAATGACATCGTGCGAATCCGGTACCAGCGTAACCTGATGTGGTCTGACCTCCTGCACCAGGTCAATGAAAATCCCGGAAGGATATCCCTCGATATTGAATTCAGTGGTGATGGCCTTCCGGAGATCCCGGACATCCTGATAGCGTATATGCCTTTCGTCGGGACGCGGATGTACCGTTATACCCTGTGCACCGAATTCCTGGCATTTAACGGCCGCCAGTACCACATCGGGCACCGATCCTCCTCTTGCATTCCTCAGGGTCGCTATTTTATTGATATTCACGCTAAGCCGGGTCTTGCTCATGGTATTTGGAATTTAAAGAAATTAACGCTAATTTTATTGAATGTCTGTCGCGTGATTGTTTTTGAAGTGTACAAATGTAAGGGATTTTAAATTTCACTGCAATGCTGGCCAAAGATTTGATTTCAGATACCGTTCCGGCACTCCGGACTTCGGATAACGGACAAAAGGCTCTTTACTGGATGGACATATTCAGGATATCCCATTTGCCTATCGTAAACAACCAGGACTTTCTGGGACTGATATCGGATAAGGATATCTACGATCACAACATGGCGGAAGAACCCATCGGAAATCATTCCCTGTCGCTTTTCAGTCCGTTCGTCACCTATGACCAGCATCTTTATGAAGTGATGGAGCTGGCATCACGACTTAATCTGACGGTTGTCCCGGTCCTCGATCACAACAGCCACTACCTGGGCGTCATTACGCTCAATGACCTTCTGCATTATTTCGCCGATTTCTCCGCGCTGAAGGAACCCGGTGCCATCATCGTGCTCGACATGAACATTCATGATTATTCGCTGGCACAAATTGCCCAGATTGTTGAAAGCAATGATGCCAAAATTCTGAGTGTTTGTGTCAGTTCGCATACATCCTCCACAAAACTCGAAGTAACCCTGAAAATAAACAGGACCGACCTTGCCTCGATCATTCAGACGTTTAACCGCTATAATTATATCATTAAAGGCACTTTCATGGACGAAGATGATATGAACAGCTTTTATGAAAACCGGTACGAAATGTTTATGAAATACCTTAGCATCTAAGGTGGTTTAATAAACATGCCCTTCCCATGAATCTTGCAAAGGAAAATAACAGGCTGAAACTGCGTATTAAAGAACTGGAGACACGCCTGGAAGAATTAAATTCACCGGTATCCCATGCAGGAGCTCCCGGTACGGAAATACCCGACATCCGTTATAAAACCAGATTTGAACTGCTGACCGAGGTGCAGTCCCATTGTAATTCGGGTTACCTGATCCTTTCCATGGAACAGGAATTTATTGAATGCTCTGCCAACATCAAGGAATTGCTTGGATTTCCTGAATCGAACACCGACCTTACCTATACCCGTTACCTGTCTTCCATAATTCCGGGTGACAGGCAGAAGGTGGGAGAAATCATCAGGAAACACATAGCCCTGCAGGAGGAAACATCCATAACCGAATTCAAGGTAAAGGGAAAGGACCGGTCCGTTCATTACATCATACAGCACTGCAGGGTTTTCCATGAACCCACATCATACGGAAACAAATGTGTATTCATCCTGTTACGGAATGTAACGGAACAAAGACAGATGGAACGGAAAATGGGGTACAGTGAAAATAAGTTCCGGAGTATTTTTTCATCGACACCGCTGGGAATGATCCTCTATACCATTGATGCAAAAGGCGACCTGCTGGTAAGCGATTTGAACCCGGCTGCCCGGCAGATGCTAAAGGTACAGGATGATTCCCTTATTGCTAAAGGTACAGGATGATTCCCTTATGGGAAAGCCCATCGAGATAGCCTTTCCTGAGCTGGCCAAAACCGCCATTCCCGGGGAATTCAAGAAAGTTGCCTGTGATGGGGTTGCCTGGCAGGGTTCAAATATTGAATACGGAAGCGACGGGCAGCATTATATTGTGGATATATCGGCCTTTCAGACTTCACTCGGAACTACTGCAGTGATCTTTCAGAACATTACGGAACGCAAACAGGCAGAAGAGGAGATCAGGGCCTACAGTAAAAAACTCAAGGAACAGAACGAGATCCTGCGCATCATAAACGATGAACTGGTAAGGTCGAAAGAAAAGGCCGAG
>JAGDMB010000119.1 GCA_017860375.1 Bacteroidota bacterium
AACACAAACACCGATGTGCCCCGCGTAGCATACAAATCGACAGGTTCCATCAACAATGATATGTTCAGCGAGCGGTACATACAAGATGCATCCTATCTGAAAATAGCCAACGTCGAATTGGGCTATAACTTTCCTAACAGATGGTTTGGTGGTTATGTTAACGGCCTTCGTCTATACGCATCGGCTCAAAATTTAGCCACATTGTCTAAGTACATAGGTTACAACGTAGACTTCGCCGGAGGTACATTCACTCCCGGTTACAACTATTGTTCATATCCAACACCACGAACCATAATGTTTGGAGTACAATTCTCATTCTAAAAATTTAATCTAAAAAACAGGATATCAATATGAAAAGTTTAAAAATATTTCTAACAATGTTGGCGCTTATTGTAGGCATGACTGCCTGCGATGATGCGCTCGATGTTACGAACCCGAACAATCAGTCAACCTACGATTTTGGCGATTCGGAGTCAGAACTTGAGGAGGCTATCATCGCATGCTACAACCGTATACGCCTCGAAGGTACATTTGCCCGCGTTGGCTATACCATGGATGCTGTTCGTGGCGACGAAGTTTGGAACTCATCTCAACAGTGGTATTTGGATTACGACAACCTCAACTCTCCGGGTACAATTGAGATCGGTGACCTGTGGATATGGCGCGACTGCTACCATGTAGTAAACCGCACAAACTTTGTTTTGTCAAAAGTTTTTGGTGTTACTATGTCGGATGCTTCTAAAAATCGTATAGCCGGACAAGCATACTTCCTCAGAGCTTTGGCATACTATGAATTGGCTACTTATTACCAGACTGTTCCGTTGTTTACAGATTATGAAGAATATTCAGATATCAACACCATGTATGCATCCAACAGTACTCAAGACGAGGTGTTTGACCAAATAGAAAATGACTTAACGAACGCTATGCAAATGTTGCCATCACGCGATGCAGGAGGCGAATGGGCTAAAGGTCGTGCTACAAGCGGTGCTGCTGCCGGATATTTGGCTCGTGCACTTATGTTCCGTCATAAATTTTCCGATGCATATACCGTACTGAAAGACATTATCGCCGGCAAGTACGGACATTATGAACTAAAAGCCGACTATGGTGACAACTTCAGAGAAGGTCCGGATTACGAAAATAACTCAGAGAGCCTCTTCGAAGTTCAATTTATGGACTATGGCACAGGTGGCACCGACCAGGAGTGGACTCCGGTAAACATAAGTTCGCAGGCAACTCAGGGTCACGCTGTAGAAAGCAACTACGCTTCTCAACAATTGGGCAGCTGGGGCGACCTGGCTGGTTCACCCTGGTTGTATAACCTATTCAAAAAAGAGAACTGTACCGATGGCCGTCTCGATCCTCGTTTATACTGGACATTGGTTACATACGAAGCTGAATATGACAGCTATACCGGTCAAATAACGGCAGCCTATCCAAATGCAGATCCTCGCAGCAATACTGTATACCAACAAGACATGACTGCAAGTCCCCTGTCGAACACTACCCAGGGTGGTATATCAATAGCTAAGTTCACCAATGCGCGAAACAACATCTACAGTTCTATTACAACCGGATTGCATTGTGGAATCAACCTGCGCCTTATGCGTTATAGCGATGTTTTACTGCGAGCAGCTGAATGCGAAAATGAACTCGTTGGACCCACCCAAACGGCTATCGATTACATTAACCAGGTACGTCGACGTGTTGCTCTTCCAGATCTTCAACTTTCCGATTTTCCGACTGCTGATCATCTTTTCGAACAAATAGCAAACGTCGAACGTCCTAAAGAATTCGGTTGCGAAAATGGACGGGGTATCGACATACTCCGTTGGGGATTCTTCTACGATGAAGCCCGTCTGAATCAGTTGGTTCAACATGGTTATTATAAGCTCGATGGCACAGCTTCAACAGATGAGCTTACTGCTGAAACCGCGAGCGCTTCATCGTTCCAATACTACTATAAGGGACATGAATATTTCCCAATTTATCAATCTACGCTGAATGCCAACCCTAACCTTGTTGGTAACTCGGCAAACAAGAATGAAGATAATGGACCTGCTTTCAGAGCTAAATGGCAGGTTCGCCCGATTGCAAATTAGGAATCATTCCATTAAATCAGAAACTTCCTTATCGACGTATTTTGTATGTTGATAAGGAAGTTTTTTTAACCTAACTTGCGCATTGGTGCAATCGACCAGGCAAATCTAATGTTATTCAGATAGAATAATTTGAAAAACAAACATTTAACAGGTCGCGATTAACCCAACTAATACCATAGTTCACCAAAAAGCTCCTGTTGCGTAATTTGGGTTTACTATAAAATATATTGGACATGAGACTAAAGTATTTACTGATTTTATTTATCAGCATAACTGTTCTATTATTTGTAGGGTGCAAAGACGGGGATCTTGAACCTAAAGAGGATGAGCCTGACACCCTTACAAATTTCACAATTCCAACATACGCCGACGACTATTCATCGATAGCATCGTGGGAAAACCGAAACGAGTGGAATCTGGCCAACGTTCACGACCCATCAGTTGCCTACTACAATGGATATTACTATATGTACGGCACCGATGCCTCGTATGGTAATGCTCACGAAGGACATGGACATTTTCAGGGCAAACGTTCAACCGATTTGGTTAATTGGCAATGGGTAGGCGGACCTTTTTATCAGGCACCCTCCTGGGTAGCCGACTCGCTCAACGCCATTCGATCGCGCATGGGGCTCGTTGCTATTGCCAATGACAACATCATGTACGGCTATTGGGCACCGGTCGTACGACGCGTTAACGTTGGAGGACAAGAGATTTTGCGTATGTACTACAGCATCGTTATCGATAATTACATCAAAACGGGCAATGCCAACACTTCAGCCAACTTTGATGGAAGCTGGACCGAACGCGCTTTTATCGGCATGTGCGAATCGACAAATCCCGCCGGAGCCGTATGGACCGATAAGGGTTTCGTTACATGTTCATCATCAGATCGTGGCTTAAACTACAGCCGCTCCAGTCTATCGAATTGGGATGCCTATTTCTACTACAATGCCATCGACCCTACGTATATAGTAACACCCGAGGGCAAACACTACCTTATTCATGGTTCGTGGCATAGCGGCTTCGCACTATTGCAAGTCGATGCAACAACTGGTAAGCCTCTCAACACACTCGGTGAGCCTTACGCGAACAGTGTAAGTGAGTTAACAGCCCGATATGGTGTAAGAATTGGCACACGCACAGCCTCGTCGCGTTGGCAAGGCAGCGAAGCTCCCGAAATAATATACAAAGATGGTTACTACTATCTGTTCATGGCCTACGATGGCCTCGACATACCGTACAACACGCGCGTGGTCAGAAGTGCAAACATCGAAGGTCCATACCTCGATATCAACGGGCGCAACTTTACCAACGGAAGCGGTGACTGCCACCCCATCGTAACCCACCCTTACAAATTCAATCTTAGCTACGGATGGGTAGGCATTTCACACTGCTGTATCTTTCAGAAGGAAAATACCAACGAATGGTTCTACATGTCGCAAGGAAGATTGCCTCCCAACGTCAATGGGAACCCATACTCCAATGCCATTATGATGGGGCACGTACGTCGCATTGTATGGTGTCCGGCCTCTCCAGGCGAACCCGATAACCTGTGGCCAATAGCATTGCCCGAACGTTACGCCGCCGTACCAGATTATGGCACCATAACCCAGGACTCGCTTGTAGGAACATGGGAACACATAAAGCTTGAATACAGCTACAGCAATCAAGATCGCGCTGTAAGCCTGAATCTCAATGCCGACGGCACAATGTCGGGAGCACTGACAGGCAATTGGAGCTACGATGCAACAAAAAAGCAACTCACAATGGGCAACGTTGTTGTTTGCGTAGAACGCGAAGTCGATTGGGAAGCCACCCCACGCCGTGTAACATTTGTATATGCCGGAACTGAAAAAAATCTAAACGCAACCTATTGGGGCAAAAAGACAAAACAATATTGATGGCAGGTAAATATAATTTCCATGTAGAAGGTAATATTTATCAGACCAATAAAAATGATTAACACAATTTGATTGATGCCATCAATGTAACAGATTTAGTTAAGAAGCAAAGCAGCTCAGATTGACTTTCAGTGCCGGATTTTACAGTTTGGCTTCCTTCCCTGCATGGATTACCCCCTGCCACCCCCGACCTTCGGTATTCCCTCTCTTTTATCTCCCTCAGATTTACATTTAAAATTAGATCATGCATTGCAGCCCAAATGAAATTCAACATTTGTCCACCATTTATATACAATCCTATACCAAAAAAAGCTCTGCAATGAATAACTTTGATAAGCACAGGGATGCCTTTATTACTATTCACGGGAGGATACGGCACGCAGAAAATAAAATGTAACCATTAAGGACCATTCAATGAGGGACGCAATTTATTACAACCGCATAAAAATGAAGATAACCGCGAAATTTAAAATATTCCGGTTTGTTTTGCTTGTTGCTTTATTTTCATTCCCGGTGAAGGCACAGGATCCTATTTCCGTGCATGACCCGGTGATGATCAGACAGGACAGCACGTATTATCTTTTCTGCACGGGCTGGGGGATCACAGTCTGGTCCTCCCCGGACATGAAGGTCTGGACCAAGGAAAAACCGGTATTCGATAAAGCACCTGAATGGGCTGTGAACCTGATACCCGGATTCAAGGGACATATCTGGGCTCCCGATATTTCCTTTCACAACGGAAAATACTATCTCTATTATTCTGTATCTGCCTTTGGCAAGAACACATCCTGCATCGGACTGGTCACCAACAGCACGTTGGACCCCGATGAACCTGATTACAAATGGGAAGACAAGGGCAGCGTAATACAGTCGGTACCGGGTCGCGATTTATGGAATGCCATCGACCCAAATCTTGCTTTTGATGATGGCGGAACTCCATGGCTTGCATTTGGTTCTTTCTGGAGCGGCATTAAGCTGGTAAAACTGAGCGCTGATCTGTACTCGGTGGCTGAACCACAGGAGTGGTACACCGTTGCCAAACGCGCACGTGACTTTAAAACAGCCGATCCCGATCCCGGCGAAGGATCCATCGAAGCTCCTTTTATTTTTAAAAAGGCTAAATACTATTACCTGTTCGTGTCCTTTGATTTCTGCTGCAGGGGTAAGAACAGTACATATAACATAAGGACGGGCCGGTCGGAGAATATTTCAGGGCCCTATCTCGATCGTGAAGGCAATCGCCTTGATCAGGGCGGAGGCAGCCTTGTGCTGGCAGGAAATGAAGCATGGCCGGGGGTAGGGCATAATGCTGTCTGTACTTTTTCAGGGACCGATTATATAGTTTTTCACGGATATGACGCATCGGATAACGGAAAACCAAAATTGCTGATCCGCAAAATTCAATGGGATAAGGATGGATGGCCTTTGGTATCTTTATAAGGTTTTTTTAAAGGGTTGGAATATCACGGATAATCCGGATAAACCATGGTGGATTGATGTTTTCAGGGCAAAAAGTATTTTTAAGATAAATGAAATCGGATAGTAGTAAGGAAAACATTTTCAAAATGAAAATTATGAATTACTAAATAACAAGAACATAAGCTATATGAATACACACAAACATGTAAGTAAGGTTTTGATCTGCACTGTGATCCTCTTTTTTTCTGCCCTTGGATTGCATGCACAAAATGCCAAAATCAAGATTGATGTCGACCGTACGATCGGAGAAGTGGACAGAAACCTCTACAGCAACTTTGTGGAGCATCTTGGACGCTGCGTGTATGGCGGCATTTATGAACCGGGTTCTCCTCTGTCAGATCAGGACGGGTTCAGGAAAGATGTGCTCGAAGCCGTCAAAGGACTGAATGTTGCGCTTGGCCGGTATCCCGGAGGAAATTTTGTATCCAATTACCACTGGCTTGATGGTGTCGGTCCGACCCGCATGCCCCGCATGGAGCTTGCATGGGCCAGGCTGGAGACCAACCAGTTCGGGACAGATGAATTTATGAAATTCTGCAAAAAAACCGGCATTGAGCCTTATTTCTCTGTGAATATGGGAACAGGCACCATAGAAGAAGCCCGTCAGTGGGTTGAATACTGCAATGTGAAAGAAGGACCTTATTTTGCTGAAATGCGCAAAAAAAACGGATATCCGGAACCCTATGGGATCAAGTACTGGAGCCTTGGCAACGAGATGGACGGTTTCTGGCAGATGGGAGCACTGACGGCCGAGGACTATTCAAAAAAAGCCCGCGAGGCGGCCAAACTAATGCGTCTTACCGATCCTTCCATTAAGCTGATCGCAGCCGGTTCTTCCAACTACCGGCCCAACGCCGACCCCAACGAATGGAACGCCACCATTCTGAAGGAATTGATCGATGTGGTGGATTACATTGCCCTGCATATTTATGTCGGCAACCCCGACAATAACTATTACAACTTCCTTTCCACCCCGCTGGTGGTGGATCAACGCACCCAAATCGTGAAAGGGATGATACTGAAAGAAATGGAAAAGGCGCATCGCGGAAATCGCCCACCTGTATATATCGCGTGGGATGAATACAATGTGTGGTATCGTGCCCGTACCGATGAATCCATGCAGGGAACACGAGCGCTTGAAGAGCATTACAACCTCGAGGATGCCCTGGTAATAGCAGGCTTTCTGAATGCATTCATACGCAATGCCGATATTGTCAAGATAGCCAATATGGCACAATTGGTCAATGTGATCGCTCCAATCTTTACAAATGAAACGGATTTGTTTAAACAAACCATCTATTATCCGCTGGAATTATTTGCCAATAACATGTTCGGAACCTCCCTTGATGTGTTTGTGGATTGCGAAACATACAACACGGATGAATTCTATATAGGACTCGGAGAAAGCACTACCAGGCAAAAGGATGTACCCTATCTCGATGTTTCCGCTACATACAACGATGGATCGGTTGTGCTTTGTGTGGTGAACCGTAATAAAGACAAGGCAATTGTGGCGGATATCACAAGCCAGCAAGGTGATTTTTCGGATGTTTTTAAGGTCTATGAGATAACCGGACCCGATATCAAGGCAACCAATGATTTTGGGAAAGAAAATGTCAGCACAATGCAAAAACCCGATATTAAGGCCAAAGGAAAAACACTAACCTATTCTTTTCCACCCCATTCTGTTACTATGATAAAAGGGAGGATTGCACGGTAGGANNNNTCTGTTTGTAACCATTTGATTGACATATGAATGTAAAAATTGCATTGTCGGTGGCCGGATTGTTGTGTGGTATGTATGGTTACACTCAGTTTATGGGTCCCACTTATCCGGATACTTACTATCCGCTTATCGATGTTTCACAGCGATCAAATTGGGGTCCTTATAACGTGCATGATCCATCGGTTATTAAATCGGGGGAATGGTTTTATATGTTCTCCACCGACGCGATGGTCGCATACAGTCCGCCGGCTATTGTCGGCATCCAGGTTCGTAAATCAAAGGATTTGATTAACTGGCAGTTTGTAGGATTTGCATTTGACGGTATACCCCAGGAAGCCAAAGATCATCTTTCGGCGAACGGGAAAAAGGCTGAATCAATCTGGGCTCCGTACATCACAAAATACAAGGATGAGTTCAGGTTATATTATTGCGTTTCTGCCTTTGGCACCACCATATCGTATCTGGGCATGGCGGTCAGCAACTCCCTTGAAGGTCCCTGGACGCAGAAAGGCTGCATCGTCAAGACAACCGGTTCGGATTTTATGAATGCAATCGATCCGACTGTGGTCACCGGAAAGGACGGCAAACAATACCTGGGTTACGGTTCCTGGTTCGGAGGCCTTTACATGAAAAGCCTGGTGGACAGCACCGGTATGGCAGCGGATGTGAACGATAAGGGCTGGATCATCGCCCGCAGGTCGGGATCCGGCCTCGAAGCCGCTGAAATTGTCTTTAATCCCGCTGAAAACAAATACTATCTTTTTGTATCGTATGATGCTTTAATCGATAATTACAACGTCAGGGTCGGCCGCTCCGATTACCCTACCGGACCTTTTTATGATATCCAGGGGAAGGATATGGCGCTTCAAACGGACAACCTGCCCATGATTTTGAATCCCTATAAATTTCTTGACCATTCCGGGTGGCAGGGCACCGGGCATTGTTCGGTGATTTCGGACAACGGGCAGTTCTATATAATCAATCAGGGACGGCCGGTTGTAGATAAATACATGATGGATTGTCATGTCCGCAAGATTGAATGGATCAACGGATGGCCGATTGCATCACCCGAAAGATATGGAGGGACTCCGTTTGAAGGTCCTCCGCCTGTTGATTCAATATTGTCTAACCGTTGGGAACACGTGGTACTGGAATACAGCTCTTCTTTTTCTCTTGATGCACCGACACTTATCGAATTAAGATCAGACGGAACAATCAGCGGAGATACCAACACCCAATGGTCATACTCGGACGGGCAGCTGTCGCTGCATTGGAACAATAACCAAACGGTTGATACCTGTAAGGTTTGGTATGAATGGGATTGGGAGAAAAGAAAAGTGTGTATGGTTTATAGCGGAATCCGGAATACAAAGTATTGTATCTGGGGAAAAAGCACAATAAAGGCACTGCCATCGTCCCTTAATGACAAATACACAGGCAATTCCGCTTCTGATATTGAAGTGTATCCGAATCCGGCAAGAAACGGATTCTTCTATATAGACGTCAAGGTTATAAAGGACAAGAACCTGACAATCCGTATTTTGGATTCGAATGGCAGCGTCATCCGTACCCTTCAGGTTGGCAATACAGGTATTATCCGGCTTACTACCAATGGCCTGAACGGATTATATTTTGTTCAGGTCATTTCATCAGCCGGGGTATACACCAGAAAAATTGTTGCCATTTGTCCTTAACAGGCAGCAAATACTAATTTAAAACCCATATATTTGATACAGTACTAAAAATTCATACCATGAAGAGAATCTCCTTAATTCTTTTTATAACGATCGGCTTTTGTGCATGCCGGTTGGTGGCGCAGGAAGACATCCATAAAGCCAGTATTATTATTCAGGCTGATCTCGGTAAATACACAATCAGCAGGCATATTTATGGGCATTTTTCAGAGCATCTGGGCCATTGCATCTATGGTGGCTATTGGGTGGGAGAGAATTCACCCATTCCCAATACCCGCGGAATTCGAAAGGATGTGGTGAATGCCCTGAAGGAAATTCAGATACCAAATCTTCGCTGGCCGGGTGGATGTTTTGCTGATGAGTACCACTGGAAGGACGGTATTGGTCCGCGAAACCTGCGGCCAAAAATGGTCAACACGCACTGGGGTGGTGTTACCGAAGACAACAGCTTTGGTACGCATGAGTTCATGGATCTTTGTGAGCAGCTGGGAACAGAACCTTACATTTGCGGAAATGTCGGAAGCGGCTCAGTGGAGGAAATGTCAAAATGGGTGGAATACCTTACTTTCGATGGTATTAGTCCTATGGCCGACCTTCGCCGCCAAAACGGCAGGGATAAAGCATGGAAAGTTCAATACTGGGCTGTGGGAAATGAAAACTGGGGATGCGGCGGCAATATGACACCGGAGTTTTATTCTGACCAGTATAAAAGGTATGCAACCTTCTGCCGGGATTATGGAGAGAACCATTTGATGAAAGTGGCCGGGGGATCGAATTCAGCTGATTATAACTGGACGGAAATCCTGATGCAAAAGATCCCTTCATGGCAGATGTGGGGAATCTCCCTTCATTATTATACCACGGACTGGTGGAACAAAGGTCCTGCCACTAACTTTACGGAAAAGCAATACTTTGAAACCCTGCAGCGATGCCTGGAAATACCGAAAGTTATTGACCGGCACATGACCATTATGGACAGGTACGATCCCGAAAAAAAGGTAGCCTTGGTGGTGGATGAATGGGGCACCTGGTTTAACGTGGAACCCGGTACAAATCCCGGTTTTCTTTTCCAGCAGAATACCCTTCGCGATGCTTTTGTGGCAGGCATCCACCTCAATGAGTTCAACAAACGGTGCGACCGCATAAAAATGGCCAACATCGCACAGACCATAAACGTGCTGCAGGCTCTTATTTTTACACAGGATGAAAAAATGCTTCTGACCCCTACCTACCATGTGTTTAACCTGTTTAAGGTGCACCACGATGCCCTGCTGCTTCCGACAAGCCTGACCTGTGATGAGTATGAACTGGAAGGGAAAAAGCTACCTGCCTTAAATGTGTCGGCTTCAAAGGACAAAAACGGTTTAATCCATGTAACGGTGGTCAATATCGATCCGCTCAATGGTTTTGCACTGAAAATCGATCTGAGGGGTGTCGATGCAAAAGATATCACAGGCAAAATATTAACCGCTCCTGAAATTACTGCCTTTAATACCTTTGAAAGTCCGGATGCGGTGAAACCAGCTGAATTCAATAAGGCCGGCATCGGTAAAGACGGCATATCCGTTCCGATACCCGCCAAATCAATCGTGGTGCTGGAAATCAAATAAAAAGGATACAAAACCCAGCAAACCCGGATTTTGATAATGAAGGCCCCTCAGCTGTAAGGGGCTTTTTTCTTTTCAGATGGAAAGGGAAGGATCAGAACTTCATGATGGATTTGTCAGCATATTTTTTTAATTTGCAGAAGGTTTTAAATGAGAAGAAAGCTTTCATTTTGCCAAGTAATTCACCAACGGATCCCGGATGAATTCCCTTTTTCGCCGTAAAAGCATACGCATTTTCTCAGAGGATGAGAAGGCCGGGCTTGAAAATTCAGGG
>JAGDMB010000120.1 GCA_017860375.1 Bacteroidota bacterium
AAGGATCCTTATTTTACAGTTGAGACAGGTTCCTTTGCCGCCGCAGGGAAATTCAATGCCATATTCAGGTAAAAGGTCCATCACGGGGGTTCCCGAAGCTGCTTTCAGGATCTTCCCCTGAGGCTCCAGCCGGATGGTGTGTTTGCCTGACATTTCGGTATCGTTGACCCGTAATGGAATATCGTTATTCCGGATTGCGTGCAGACCGTGATTTGATAATGGCCTGTTCCAGATCGGCAACAATGTCATCGATATGTTCCAGCCCGACCGAAACCCGGATCATGCTGTCCGAAACCCCTGATTCCTTGCGCTCCTGTGCGGTAAGCTTCGAATGAGTGGTCGTGGCAGGATGCGTGACCGTTGTTCTCGAATCACCCAGGTTGGAGGTAAGCGACAATAGTTCCAGCGCATTTAAGAAATTCATGGCCCTCTTTTGCCCGCCTTTCAGCTCAAAGGACACCAATGCTCCTCCCAGCTTCATCTGTTTTTTTGCAAGCCTGACTTGGGGGTGGGAGGGTAGAAACGGATATTTTACGGAGGCAACTTCGCTGTTCTTTTCAAGGTACTGCGCAAGTTTCAGCGCATTGGAACAATGCCTTTCCATTCTGACGGCAAGGGTTTCCAGGCTTTTGGACAGCAGCCATGCGGTGTGCGGTGATAGGGTGGGACCGATGATCCGGGAAAACATCCGTACATCCCTGATGATCTCCTTGCTGCCGAGTACCGCTCCGGCAATAGTCCTTCCCTGACCGTCGATGAACTTGGTGGCCGAGTGAATCACCAGATCGGCTCCCATTTTTAAAGGATTCTGAAGATAGGGCGTGGCAAAACAATTATCAATGACCACATAGAGTCCGTGTTTTTCTGCCAGCCTTGTCAGCCACTTCAGATCTATCAGATCTAGCCCGGGATTGGAAGGAGTTTCAGCATAGATCATTTTGGTCGTGGGCAGGATGCACTTTTCCCAGGAGCCCGGTTCATTGCAGTCAACGAACGTATGGGAAATACCCCATCGCGATAAAATCTGGGTGACCAGCAAATAGGTGGTCCCAAATATCTGCCTGGGAACAAGCAAATGATCACCGGGTTGCAGAATGGAGACCATACTCAGAAAGACTGCCGCCATGCCCGATGAGGTGGCAATACCCTCTTCGGCACCTTCCAGAGCACAAAGCTTTTCGATGAATTCATCGGAATTCGGATTGGAAAAACGTGTGTAAATATGTCCTTCCTTGGTTTCGGCAAATACATCCCGTGCCTCTTCAGCACTCTCAAAAACAAAACTGGAAGTCTCATAAACCGGCACGCTGTGCTCTTTGTTAAAAGTCCTTTTGCTTTGAATACGGATGGCGTCCGTTTCAAATTTCTTTGGTTTATTCATATTGCATTTTATAAGGTTGCCCATGAATGTTACAGGAAACAAAAATCCGGACCAAAGCCCGGATCTTTTCCCTATTCTTTCACCTTGTTCTTTTCCTTTTCTTTCTTTTTAGGATGTTCTTCAGTTTTGGCCGGTTTTTTTGGTTTTGCTTCCTTTTTTACAGCAGGCTTTTTAGTTTCCTTCACAGGGGCTTTAACCACCGGCTTTTCCTCGACAGGAGGGGCTGCAACCACCGTTACTTTCTTTTTAGAACGCGGCCTGGTAATTCCGTAAGATTTCATTGTGATCTTTCCTCTCCTGGTTTTTTTATCTCCTTTTCCCATATTTAAAAAATTAGTTTCGTTATGTTTTGGATGGCTAAAAATATAAAATCCTGAGAAATTCTGCTCATAATTCATGGTTTTTATTGAACACGGGGTAACAAAGGGACATGTATTCTTTCCGGATCCCATGCCGGCCAAAGGTTTACTCCATCCCCGAAAGATTGGATCGCTCCGGATTTTCTGGTCCCGTACCGATGGCGCGTAATTTCTTCAGAATTTTATCCGATCTTGAACGAAACCCGGCTGTACCATCGGCATATCCCTCTTCAAGTATGGAGACAAGTTCATCGCGGATATCCTTTTCATGAACCGAGATATTATATAAAAACTGCATGGAATGCACCCTGATGGCCACCGGCCTGGATGCATCATTCAACCAGTCGAAACATAAACCCAGCAGAATTCCAGTGTTCCTTTTTGAAAGGTTAACCGGACAATCGGCAACGATTTTTAAAACGCCGCGAATGACCCCTTCCGCTTTCACCTTTTGCAAGGCTGGAATGATGGTATTCTGCTCTTTGTCAAATAGCTCCGGGAATTGTATGGAACAGATTTCCAGTACCCTGGCGGCCCGGTGTGAATAAGGATATTCATCCGCCAGCATGATTTCCGTCACCTGTTTGATCCTCCCGGGGTCATCCAGTACTATGGAGGCAGCGATTTCCGCCACCTTCTTTGAACTATCGCACAATATTTGCCGGAAATCCGTATCCATTCAGGACCAAAAAGGTTTTAACAAGGAATATTCTTTTCTGACCAGAAAACTGTAAATTTAACTCAAATTGTGAAAAACGGTTTCATAAATCCATAAAACCATACACCAATGATGAATGTGAAAAAACCTTCTGCTGAAGAAATTGAACTGGCTTCTGCATGGGATACCTGGAGCAGGGAACCCTCGACATTTTCATGGTTCTATGATGAAAAGGAGACTTGCTATATCCTGGAGGGGCATGCCGTTGTCAAGGATGACAAGTGTAATCAAATTGAATTCGGACCCGGCGATTGGGTGGAATTTGCGCAGGGATTGGAATGCACTTGGACCATTACAAAAACGATTCGTAAAAAGTACCGGTTCGGATAAAGCACGGTTCCTTTGAAATAAAACAGGAGAGGATCGGTTTAACAACAAATCCCACCGGTTAAATCACCTCTGATTCATACCCACGACCTGAATTTAGCATTTGCCAAGTTCAGGCTTCCCTCCATAGTATTATCTTTGCCTCATGGAAGTCTATTTTATTCTTGTGGAGCCGGCGGTGCCGGAAAACGTAGGAGCCTCCGCCAGAGCAATTAAAACAATGTCTTTTAATAAGTTAAGGCTTGTTAATCCATGTGATTATTTAAGTAAGGAAGCCAAGAAACTGGCGCATGGTTCCAACGAAATACTTTCCTCTGCCGAAGTCTTTGAATCGCTCGACCAGGCGATACAGGATATTGACCTTGTTATTGGTACCTCGGCTAAAAGCCGCAGGGTTAAGCATGATTATTATCCGGCTGACCAATTGGTGGACATAATCAGAAAAAAAGGATCATCCGTACACTCGGCCGGAATTGTTTTTGGCAGGGAAGAATGCGGACTGACAAACGAAGAGGCAAAGCGCTGTGATATCCTTTGCACCATACCCATGGCGGCGAAATATCCTTCCTTAAACCTGTCCCAGGCGGTTATGATCATGGCGTATGAACTTTCCGGACTGCATGCGGATACCCAATCGAAAACAGGGAGGAATCCTGAAGCCCTTACCCTCAAAGCTGCACGCAGCATGATAGAAGAGGCTCTTGCATCCATCGGGGTAAGCCAAAACGAAGTGTTATTCAACCGGATCATGGAAAGGATCAATATAGCCGGAGAAGATGACCTGCATCTCCTGTATTCCATCAGCAAGTTTTTTAGTAAATATAACGAAGAGGCGGAGTCCTGGAAGAAATGCGGGAAAAAACAGGAGTAAAGAATGCCCTGGATTTTTTAAATCCTGCGAAGTTTGTAACTCTTTATTTCCAAATACCTGCAATAGGTGCATTGCAGAATTTGCATTTTGACGCTACAATTTGGTTCGAAACAATGCTGAATCCTTTCCTTTCCACCACCGTTTTTTTGCATTTCGGACAGACTGTATTTTCTGCCTGCAGACCTGGCGCATTGCCAATATAAACATAGTGCAAGCCGGCCTTTAATGCAATCTCACGGCATTTTGTCAGGGTGCTGACCGGGGTTGCCGGCAGTTGGGTAAGCTTGTACTGGGGATGAAATCGGCTGAAATGCAAGGGATTGTTTGAAAATCCATTGGTTACCAGCCAGTTGCACATCTGTTCGATCATTTTCATGTTATCCGTCCAGGTGGGAACAACCAGGTTGGTTATTTCAAGCCACACTTTCATTTCCTTAAGAATCTTCAGTGTATTCAGGATGGGAGCCAGCGAACCGCCGTTTAATTTCAGGTAAATATCTTCACTGAAGGATTTGAGGTCTATGTTGGCGGCATCAATGTACCGGGCAAGTTCGCGCAAAGGGGCCTCGTTGATATAGCCTGCCGAAACCAGGATATTTTTTATTCCCTTGCTTCGGGCTATTTTGGATGTGTCATAGGTATATTCATAGAAGGTAATCGGTTCGGAATAGGTGTAGGCAATGGATGCACACTTGTTTTTAATCGCTTCTTCGACAACCTGATGCGGCATCAGGTCATAATTCCTTGTATCGTGGGGACTGGACTGTGAAATGTCCCAATTCTGGCAGTAGAGACATGCCAGGTTGCATCCGGCGGTAGCGATTGAATAAGCCCTGGTCCCCGGCAGGAAATTGAACAGGGGTTTCTTTTCGACCGGGTCTTCGTGAACTGCACAGGGATTGCCATAGGCAATGGAGAAAAGTTTTCCTTTGCTATTCATCCGATTGCGGCAGTCTCCGGTAAAACCTTCCTTAATGGTGCATTCATTCGGGCATATCAGGCATTTCACCCCGCGTGGAGCAGGAGACCAGAACATGGCTTCTTTTGTGAACCGGTCAGTGTCGTCAACCGGTACAGCATTATGCCGGGGTGACGGACTGGAAAATAATTCTGCAGGCTTCATCAGACAAATGGCTCCGCCTGCACCCAGTAAACTGGTTTTAATAAAGGTTCGTTTTTTCATTACCGTTCCAATTTCATCCTGTAATCCGTGGATCAAATTTACTAAAAACACACAGAGTAAACACGGAATTTCAGCCTAATTCAGGGATCAGGGTACGGGAAAGTTTTTCGCCTCAGGAAAAGGTTCAGCGCAAAAAGGAGAAGAAGACCACCCATAAGCCGCGAAGAATTCATGATTCCCAGCAGAGGCACCAGAAAAATGGATGTAAGAAAGGCGCCTAGCGCTGAACCGATAAGGTCTGCGCTGTACAAGACGGCTATATTTTCCGTCATGTTGCCGGTCCTTAAATGAAGAGACAGGGAGAACAGTATCCCTGTACCGAAGGCAATGATAAACAGAAGCACCAAAACAACCCATGTAGACAGGGAAATACTTGACTGTACCTTGTTGATGACAAGCAGGGTGGGAATAAACAGGGCGACGGCAGATATCATTAATTGTACTAGAGTAAATTGCTTATAGGTAATCCTTGGAAAGAGCAGGGAACGGACCCTTGCTCCCAGGGCAAGCCCTCCCATGAAAACGGCAATGCAGACACCGATCACCTGGTAAATATACCCCGAAAGGATCTGGAGGGCAAGCAAAAGGATTATTTCCAGTGAGGATGCGGAAAATCCGGTTATCATCAGGGAGGATGTTACCGGTTTGAAAAGGATGCCGGCTGCTGCCAATGCCAGAGTGAACAAGATCAGCATGGCCCATAGAAAGTTTTTGCCCAGGTTAAACTGACTTAACCAGTACCCAAGGTAATAAAAGTAAGAAACGGGTTTAAAGTCTTGGTTTGTAACCGCATTTAAATTCAGATGTTTCATGAGGTAATCCGAACGTTCCTGCAGGGAAAGTGTATCGATATAGTTAAGGTTTACGTAATAATTCTTAATATTTTTGTTTTCAATTAGTTGAGCAACATTCAATGTTAAAGGTTTGTCGGATGCCAGGTAATAATTTCTTTGCCCGGGGATGATCAGGACTTCTGTAAAAACCTCTTTGCAGGTATTGTATATTACTGAATTCAGCAACAGGGCCTCATCACTCAGATAATTGACGGTAGATGGCATATTCAGGGCTATTATGCCGCCGTTGTTCATGTGGTCCCTTACCTGATATAGGAATTCAACCGTGTAGAAACGGTTTAACTGGGCGGTGGACGGCTCGGGCAAGTTTATAAGAACCACATCATAAGGAGGTCCGGTTTTCTTTAAAAACATGCGGGCATCCTGCTTTATCAAATGAATGCGGGAATCTTCGAGGGAAGAGGTATATTTCTGACCCAGGGTAAAGATCAGCGGATTTATTTCAACATAATCCACCCTTTCCACCTTGTATTTAAGTATTTCACCGGTGATCCCGGAAATGCCTCCCGAGACCAGCAGAACATTGCGGGGATCGGGATGCTGGGCCATGGCAAAATGTACGGCTTCTTCATTGGCCATCTGGTTATCGGTAGAAAAAAGCAGTTTGCCGTTGTCGAAAATATTCAATTGATCGGCTGTTTTCGTAACGGAAAGGTTTCCATAGGGAGTATCACGGAAGAAGAGGACTTCCTGTCGCATGAAATAAACCTCTTTAAGCCGGTGATCCGCTTTCAGGATAAAAAGCGCCGATACTGTAATTCCTATTGAAATCAGGATTATCAAACGCGGTATAAGGGACCTTTTTTCCCCGGACGGTACGAGTAAAAATATTCCCGTGCAAACAGGAAGCAGAAGCAAAGCCTGAAAATTGGACAGAAAAGAGAAAAGGATAAAACTGGCGGATACTCCAGCCAGCAAGCTCCCTGTAGATTCAAAAGCATAGGATTTTTCAGCCGGGATGCGGATTTTTTGATGGCTTATGAAATCGGCGAGGCAGGTAAAAAGAAAGCCCGATAAAAAGCAAAAGGGCGCCAAGAAAACGACCGTGCTGACCATGATCTGATAAAAACCAATTTCTGCGCCAGGTTTGAAGAAGAAATTCCGAAGGAATTCGATAAAAAAGAAGAGGACGGGAGGAATCCATCCAAGTGCAACCATTGCATTCCTGGAAAAGGTTTCCCTGTCACGAATATGGACCGCCGATTTGCCGGCAAAAGCTCCGATGCCGGTGAGGACCATCCAGTTGGCAAGGATCACACCGATAATCAGTTCATTTCCCCCGAAAACAAACATAAACTCACGCATCATAATGATCTGTACCAGGGTGGATACAAATCCCAGCACAAAAATCTGCCCCAGGGCAACGGAAAGACCGGAAAGTTTATTCATTATTTCAGCGCAGGTTCTGCAATAAAATTAAACAATTGCAGCCAAATGGTTACCTTTGTTCCTGTAATTGTTACATCCTATGCAGCAAAATGGAAGTGATCATATTTCTTTTCTGCGGCACC
>JAGDMB010000441.1 GCA_017860375.1 Bacteroidota bacterium
CATTGCAAGTGAAGAAATACCAAAACTATTTGACCGTTTCTATCAGGTTGATTCCTCCTTGATAAAAGAATACGAAGGGACCGGTATCGGACTGGCCCTTGCAAAAGAACTCACCGAGCTGCAACACGGCAGCATTTCGGTCGAGAGTCACCAGGGAAATCCGGGATGGACGGAATTCACGGTTAGTCTCCCGGCCGGGAGAACTCACCTGAAAGAGGAAGAAATAATCAGGGAAGCCAAAGGGGAATCCTTTGAAAACGCTGAAAAGCCGAAAATTCCTGTTAATGGATCTGAGGTCTACCCTTCCGTCAATATACCAGACGAAAGCGAAGTTTCGGATAAATCCGGAAAGCCTCCAAAAGATAAACTTATCATTCTTGTTGTCGAGGACAATTATGATATGCGTGAATACATCAAGAATTCACTTACCGGCCTGTACCATGTTGAAGAAGCCGTTAACGGAGAACAGGGTATAAGGAAAGCAGAAACAGTAATTCCCGATCTGGTTGTCAGCGACATGATGATGCCAAAGATGGACGGGAATGCGTTAACCCGTATTTTAAAAAATAATGAGAAAACAAGCCATATCCCCGTCATCTTGCTTACGGCAAAATCAGGGCAGGAAAGCAAGCTTGAAGGCTTGAAATCCGGAGCCGATGATTACCTCACCAAACCCTTTGACATAAAAGAGCTGCAGATACGAATCGAAAATTTAATTACCCTCCGGAAGAAATTGCAGGAAAAGTTCAGGATGAAAGAACTCGCATACAAACCCGACGGAAAAAAACTGCGCAGCATTGACGAACAATTTATCAATAAAGTTCTGAAAGTCATTGAAGACCATATTGCAGACGAAGAATTTGATATAGTGGAATTTGCTGGTGAACTTGCCATGAGCCGGGTCCAGCTGCACAGAAAACTCAAGGCTCTGACCGGAAAATCGGCCAGCCTGTATTTGCGATCGGTAAGGCTGGAAAAGGCAAGGAAGATGATAGAAGAAGAGAAGGGGAATATATCTGAAATTGCGTATTCGGTTGGCTTTGGAAGTCCTGCCTATTTTACCAGGTGCTTTAAGGAAACATACGGCTATCCGCCAAGTGATCTGACTGTAAATTCCCGGTGAATGACCCTCCGCCGATCTCTGCTTTTGTAATTCAAAAACAACCTCCCTTACGGCTCATTTCCGGATTATGTAACATACGGTATAGCCAATGTAACATAAGTCCAATCAATTGAAACAATCGTCCAAGCCAATGTAACATAGCTACTATGCACAGGGGGCCCCGATTATGTACGTTTGTCACGGCATTTTTTTGTGCTTGTAATCCATTGTTAAACCAAAATGAAGTGACATTATGAAAGCAATTCTATTTCTTACATCAGCTGTAAACAAAATTTTTTTGTTTGTTCTGCCGTTTTTCTTTTCAACCTTATTAAATGCCCAGGAAGTGATCTATGGTGACACTGCTTCAATGGGGAATGGCATTTTGAAAGCCTGGATAAAAACGGATGCCCTGAATAGACCGGTAAGTATAGGTGTATCAATGACAGATGATGCATTGGTGGGCCTGACTCATGAAAGTGCAGCCGCCCACCTGGATCTGCCTGAAAATGTTCCCGGTAACCTGATCGATCATGTTTTCCTGAGTTGGAATCCACTAGGACATCCGCCTGCCGGTATTTATGATTCGGCTCATTTCGATGTGCACTTTTATATGATCAGCAAACAGGAGCGTCTGGATATACAGGGTGGACCGGATCCGGTGCCGGTGAATCCCGAACTGGTGCCCCCCGATTATGTTTCTGATCCGGGCGGAGTTCCCCAAATGGGAACGCATTGGGTTGATACCACCAGTGCCGAATTTCATGGGGAGGATTTCACGCAGACATTTATTTACGGCTATACCGGTGGAAGATTGTGTTTTTATGAACCCATGATTACGAAAGCCTGGCTGGAATCGGAACCTGACTTTGCAGGAAGCATAAAACAGCCTTCGGTATTTCAGAAAGGCGGGTATTATCCCGCAGCATATAAAATATACCACGATACAGTTAATCATGCCTACAACGTTGAATTAACCGATTTCGTCCTGCAAAAGCCGGTTATCACAGAGATACCATCAAACGGCTTGCAGCTCTGGCTTAAAGCGGATGCAGGTGTGATGTCCGAAGCCACCACCATTAACAGATGGATGGACCAAAGCGGCAACGGGAATGATGTGATTCAATCCGTTTCTGGCCGCCAGCCATTTCTGGTAAGCAGTGAACTCAACGGTAAACCGGTTGTTCGCTTTGATGGTGAAGATGACAGGCTGGGTTTCACCGGTTCAACGCCGATGGATCAGATCAGCCTGTTCCTTGTATTTAAGAACAAATCCGGCGCACAGCAGTCCGATCCCACTCTTCCCGGTTTTATTTTAAACTTAGGACCCTCAGGTGCCTTCGTTGCGGATGAACATCTTGCTATTAAGATGCGGGGTTTTACCGATGATGATAACACGATTAATATCGGAACAGGGGATCCGACTGGCCTTGTCAAAGCAACAGCAACAGGCATAGCCGTATACGATGAATGGAGAAACA
>JAGDMB010000442.1 GCA_017860375.1 Bacteroidota bacterium
CTCCATGCCCATCTGAGTTTTCTTAAATCCCTGCCTGTTCTTATCATGAAACGCAGAAAGGTCAACCGGATCGCTAAAAAAGGTTCGTGGCCGCAAATATATAAGGGCAGTGTTGTTTTTGCCTTTTTCTTCAGGGGTGTGCGTTTTTTTAATCAGCTCAGGTTCTGACCCTCATTGCCTGTTTTTACCCAGATGAATCTTACCGTCCATGGTAGCCCTTATATGGACCGCGTAAGCGAAGTCAAGATGACCGGGAAGGAAATGCAGGGAGAACTCAAGCTTTCCGGCTATCCGGTTGAGCCAGGTTTTCTGAAAATAGAGATCAGCCCTCCCGTAATTTCCCGATTTGTAAAATCCGTCGCCGTAAAGAAATACCTGGCCCTCACCCCGGTAATAGATGCCGTGCAGGCCAAAACCTTTGTAGTTTACATTGAGGTCGGATAACCATCCCCACATGAAGCGCATGTCATACACATTGCGTACCTGATCATAGGACATTAAAAAACCGGTAGTAAAAGTGGCGGTATCGAGAACTGTCTTCTCCGACAGGTCCAGACCCGTCATTGCATTAATCCCCCCGTTGTCGCGGATATGATCGTCCGGAATGTCGATGCCCGGACCGGCAAAATGGTACATCAGAAAATGATGCCGGTAGACAAATATCCCCTTGTGAATCATGCCGGACGCTCCCAGCAGAAAAGTTTCCCTTTGGGTGTCGGTCTGCCGGCTGGTCCAGTCCAGCCAGATATTCTGATAACCCCAGTCCCGCCTGTGCTCAAGGAACATGCCTTCCACCATGGGCCGGTAGTACATCAGGGTATCGGTCAGCATAGCCTGTGGATGCGACATAAGCTGATAACGGGGAAAAGAGCCAATATAGAAAGTGGCAGGTTTCCAATCGCCCTTATAGTACAGGATTATATCCGGTAAAAGGTATTCGCCTTTGCTGCCATTTTCATAGGTATAGCTTATTCCCGCCCGGAAACGGTTGCGGGAATCAACCGCAAAGCCGGCTTCGAGGGACAGGTTTTCTCCTCCCATGGTCTGGGGTGTGGTATACTCATTGAAATATTCACGGTTATCAAAAAAACCGAAGAAACCTGTCTTCCACTCAAACTGCTGTGCCCTTGTGCCCGTGACTGCTGCCAGGTGTAACAAAAGGATAAGCACTGGGATGGAAGAGGCAATGCGGTTGTTGGTCATGATGGTATGGTTAGCGTATTGAATGCGTAAAACTTCAGATCCGGTAATCTGCGACAAGGTTATGAAAATTTGTTTTATTATCCAGAAAAGATTTTATACTTTTCTGATATAAAATTAAAAACTATCTGCGTTCTGTCAAATCCGGCAAGGAACATGCAGATTATGATCAGGCATTATGAATCCGAAAGCCGAACGAAACCAGCGTATCCAGATGGCCGTATTTCTCTGCCTCTGGTTTACCCTGAACCTTTTGCAATCCTTTTTTACGGAGCTTGCACACGATGAGGCCTATTACTGGATGTATTCGAGATTTCCCGCCTGGGGATATTTTGATCATCCACCCATGGTGGCTATGCTGATCAGGGCCGGATATTTCCTGATTGAAAATGAACTCGGAGTCAGGTTGCTTTTTTGTCTGCTGGGCACCTTTACCCTGCTGCTGACCTATAGAATTTCAGACGGCACTCCCTGGATTTTCATGCTGATCGCTTCGGCCATGGTCCTGGTTCATACCCATGTGGCCGGATTTCTGGCCATTCCTGATGTTCCGCTGGTGTTTTTTACGGCCCTGTTTTTTTTCCTGTACCGGCGGTATCTTGAAAAAGATACGCTCTGGCTTGCAACGGGTCTGGCCATTGCCATTGCCGGCATGTTTTACAGCAAATACCACGGGCTGCTGGTGGTGATTTTTGTATTCCTTTCCAACCTTTCCCTTGTGAAAAGGAAAAGTGCCTGGCTGATCGTTGGCATGGTGGCACTGGCCATGGTACCCCATCTGCTATGGCAGATCCGGCAAGGATTCCCCACCTTGCAGTATCATCTGGTCAGCCGGTCGGATGGTTTCGTCCCCGGCAATATTGTGAACTATCTGTACAGCCAGGTGCTGGTCGCGGGTCCCCTGGTAGCGCCCCTGGTGCTTTATTTTTCCCTGTCGCGCAAACCGTCCGGTTTGTTCGACCGGTCGCTGAAATTCACGCTTGCAGGTTTTCTGGTGTTTTTCTTTGTGTCGAGCTTCAGGGACCATATCGAAGCTCACTGGACTGCCGCCGCCTTTGTTCCCATGATTGTGCTGGCCCATACTGCCCTCTCCCGGCACAAGAAAGCAGCAAAATGGCTCACCGGTCTTGCCCTTCCTTCCGTGCTCCTTATCCTTCTTCTCAGGACCATCGTCGCATTTGACCGGATACCTGAAACCCTGAAGCGGCTGGATGAATTTAACGGCTGGCGGCAATGGGCCGGCAGGATAAAAGAAACAGCAGACGGCAGGAAAGTGGCTTTTCTGAACAAATACCAGTTCGCTGCCAAGTACACCTTTTATACCGGTGATTTTTCCTGCACCGTAAACGATGTTTTTGCCCGGAAGAACCAATATCCATCCCCGATGAACCAGGCATTTGGTTACAGTTTTATAGAGAACTACCAACCCCTGAACCGTCTTTCCATAAAAACGATCCTTCCACAACAGGTAATAGGAGCGGAAGATACCATTACCGTGCATTGCACAATTCACAATCCGACAACCTATTCTTTTTCTTTTACCCGGAACGGCAAAGCCAGACCCCGTCTGTCTTATGTGATCTGCGACGAAAAGGGTGCATTTTACAGGCCTCATACTGCTACTGGAGAAAATGAATATCATGAAATAACGGGTAAAGGGTCCATAGAACTTACCTATCGACTTTCAGCTCCGGTAAAACCAGGCAGATACGGTCTTTACACCGTATATTGGCTGCCGGTCGCAGGAAATATGGGGAATGCGGTGCCTGCCGCATTTTCTGTCACCTCAGAAAAATTCAACTAAGGTATTTTGCCGGTTCTACACCGCGTTCGTTAACTTTCCGGCAATACATTCATTCGGTGCATGCGACTGCTAACGGAACACTGAACACAAAAAAATGCCTTTGTATACCCCCATTGTTATGTTGCTTATTAAATATATAACGTATTTATTCTAAGCTATTTATTTTTTACGTAAATTTATTATTTACTTCCTTTTTCTTGCTTTTTCAGTTTCAAATTTTAGTTCATAAAATCAAATGAATTATGAAAAAGTCTACATCCACCCTTATCCTTATTTTATGCTTTGTTTCGGGGATCAACAGAACAATCGCACAGGATTGGGTAAAACAGAGCCCGGTACCAACGGGTTATACCCCTTTTAATGATATTTACTGCGCGGATATCAATACCATTATCATATCCAGCGAAGAAGGTATTTTTAAGACAAAAGACAGGGGATCATCCTGGAATAAGTCCGTTACAGCGAATTCAAATCCCGTATCTGAATTCTGTTTTGTAAATGCGCAAACCGGTTGGGCCGTCGGCAGGAATCATACCATTCTCAAAACCAGCGACGGTGGAGATACCTGGATCACCCAGAAAGAATCGGCATCTGATATGCCGGATCTGATCTCAGTGTATTTCGTTGATGTGAACAAAGGCTGGGCAGTGGGAGAAAAGGGGACCATATTCTATACCAGCAATGGGGGAGCAAACTGGAATGAGCAGGTAAGTACCACAGCAAGCAATCTGACAGCAGTCCATTTTGCCGATGCGCAAAACGGATATTGCGTTGGCACAAATATTGCACTTAAAACTTCAAATGGCGGTGCAGTATGGGATAGCATTCCAAACATTACCGGGCTGAACACCTCCAAAGATGTATTCTGTTTTGATGCAGATACATGCCTGGTAATATCAAAAAGCTCTTCCGGAAAGGAATTACAGCGGACCACCGACGGCGGAGCGAACTGGACAACTCAAAATCTCTCATCATGGTGGATAGAGGAGATGGACTTCATCAATTCCAAGCATGGTTATATGGCAGGCATGTGCGCATATGGAACCTATACCTGTGACGAATGGGGGTGCAGCTGGTCTGACTATGATATGGCCATATGGGAAACTGAAGACGGAGGAATTTCATGGAACAGGACAATTTTACAGAATACAAATGATTATTTATACGATATCCATGTAACGGATGAAAATATTGTGTGTGCAAGCGGAACAGACGGATACATGGTT
>JAGDMB010000443.1 GCA_017860375.1 Bacteroidota bacterium
GCGGCCAGGGCAAAACCAACAATGATCAGGCAAAGGATGAGCAGAATGAGAAAACTCATGGCAATTCAGGTTTGTTCCTCATTAAAACAATCAGGAAAGGCAATTGTTTTTTCAGGGGTTTATTATCCTGAGCTTTTCAGGATCTATCCGCGAAATGGTCTTCTTTTTCCGGTGGTCGCGGATCTCCTCGCATTTCGGACAGGTCAGGCCCAGCTTCCGCATTTCCCTGTTCCGGCCTATTTCCGTCTCCGGAAAGCTTTTTTTCCGGAAAAAAATATTGAATCCGAGGAAGATAAAGGAAATAACTACGACAGCCAGTACGATTAAAAGGTATGCAAGCATGTTTTGGGTTTCGTTTCAGAAGGCAAATTTAATGCATTTTCAGGTGAGGTTTATTCAGGAACGAGGGAATCAATCCTCTTTCATCTCTTTTGCAGCCATTTTCAGTGCGTGAAACCATTCCTCTCCGTACTTCTGCCGCAGCGCAGAAGCGGTAAATTCGTATACCGGTATCTGAAGAGAAGCCCCGAGTGCCCGGGCCGGGTCGCATACCGTCCAGTTATCGTAATTCACGGCCTCAAACGTCTTGTACTTTTTGATTCGGACCGGGTAAAGAAAGCAGGAAAGCGGTTTTCGGAATGTCACGGCCCCTGCCAGAAAAGCCTTTTCAATTCCACATCGCGCAATTTCGTTCTCAAAAACGGTATAGGCGCATTCTCTCCCTTCGATCAGCGGGGTGACACACTCGTTGTCGGAATCGGTAACCGTTGTTCCCAGCTCTTCTATGGCCCGTATACCTTCAGTACTGAGGAAGGCCCGCAGGGAAGGAAAGATCTTCTGAAGGAGGACCCTTTCGTTTTCATCCACCGGGGCACCGGAGTCACCCAACACGCAGCATGCCCCTTTGCATTGCTGCAAATCACAGGTGAATAATTTGGTAACCAGGTCGGTGCTGATAATCGTTTCACCGATCTCTATCATGCAAAAGGAAATTTGATGCGCTGCTAATTTAGTAAAATCATCGGTGTCATGGTCCTTTTCCGTTTTTTCACCTCTGCATTATCCGCACTTTTGCCGGCATCAATCCGCTGAGACCTTATGAATGAATCGTTCGCGGTGCATTATTTTGTTACCTGTTCCAACGAGCAGGGTATAGACCCCGTCTGACAGTCCCCTGCTGTTTACGACGGTGGCTTTACCTGTAACCATACCCCGGCGTACAATCTGTCCTGCTGAATTGACGATCGTGTATTCCGAATTGATCCATTCGGCCTGCGAAATCAGGGTAAATTCGCCGGAAGAAGGATTGGGGTAAAGGATAACGGTTTCCGATGCATGATCAGGAATACTGCTCGCCTCGCCGAAGTAATGCTTGCTCAATGTATCAGGGATGGCAGCCCCCTGCCCTGGAGCGTATGAACCGGATATGTCCCACAGGATATAATCAAAAAGACCTGTATGGGAATAGCTTGCGCTCTGATCCCCGAATTTGAACCAATTGTCTGTACGTGATTTGGTGGATGTTCCTGAAAGAACCGGGGTTGGATTTTCGTCAATGTAAAGAGTGAAATCCGCACCATTCATGACAAACCTGTATATATGCCATTCTTTGGCATTTCCAAGGTAATAGACAAGAGCCGGTGACTCCAACCGTACCGAGTCGTCATAACCGATCTGAAGTTTTGATCCGACACCGCTGTTGACGTTGCGTACATCAATTTCGGCAATGCGAAGGGATGAGGATCCCTCAATACCCCTGATCCGGGCAATAATGGTAGCCGTTGTTCCTCCCTGAATTCCCCAGTCCATCTTATACGTTTGCTTTCCTTCTATCACGGAATGATCGTACTTGAATAATTTATTGGCCGCTGAATCAGGATCACTGATCACTTCGGCCACAAACCCTGCATCCGGGGAATTATCACCCGCAGTGAAAGGCGGAACAGCCTCTGTGGGAAGCTCATTCCCGTTATAACCGGTCCATGCCTGTGATTTACCAGGATTACTGACAGTAAGAAACAAGGCTGTCAGCACACTAAACAGGATTACAGCAGACTTTTTCATGACAATGGTTTTTAATTCGTTAATAATGAAAGGGTGCAAAAGCAAAATTCGAAATTTCACGAAGAGAAATCCACTTAAAATGCCACTAACCCAAGGTATAGTTTTTTATAAAAAAACAGGGGGGACAAACTGCTTTTTCAGGTAGGACAGGCTGTCGTAATTCCTTTTCCCTGTTTGGGTATTAAGGAAGGGTAATGCATCTGACCAGCCGGGATGTCCGGCCGGATGGGAAAATAATAAAATGTTTTTTCATAGGAACAACCTATAACAGGATAAGGTTTTTCCCTTTGCGGGGGCCGGTCGGGCGGATTTTTAAGCAGGGCTGCGATCAGCAGTGTATCTCCTTTATGGTAATTTTCCCCTCTTCGCGGGTGACTTATATTGGCAATTTGGTACGTACAGCTTTGCTGATCAACGGTTAAGCTTACAAACTTCAGTTTGGCCGAACCCTTTGTCACCACCAACCTGATTTCATAATTCACCCCCTTACTGCTTTCTCCGGTCAATTC
>JAGDMB010000444.1 GCA_017860375.1 Bacteroidota bacterium
CTCATCAATGCAACCGCCGAAGGCCTGAAGAAAGATGAGCCCGCTATTAACCTCAGCAAGGCCATTCTGGAAAAAGTGATGCAGGAAGAAAAAAATCCGGCTTCTGATGCCATCCTGTACATTAAAAAAGAGATCAACCGGTTGTTCTGAAACAGATTGAATCCCACAAAACATACAATCTCATGAAAATGATCCGATGCATTCCGCTTCAGGTTATCCTGGCAGGCATGTCCCTTTTCCTCAAGGCCCAGGCACCGGCAGACTCCGGTCTTCTGACAATTGACAGGATCTATCATTCATCAGAATTCCGGAGTGAATATGTCCCCGACATCCAATGGATCGACGGCGGTGAAGCCTATATCGTAAGCGAACCGGCTGAAAACAAACCATCCTGGCAAAACCTGGTGAAGGTTGAAACAAAAACCCAGGCCAAAAGCATGTATATTCCGGCTGAAAAACTTATTCCTCCGGGTGATTCAACACCCTTGTCCGTTGAGGAATTCACACTTTCACGCGACGGGTCAAAAGTGCTTATTTTTACTAACACCAGCCGTGTGTGGAGGATCAATACCAGGGGCGATTACTGGATTTACGAACTTGCCTCCGGGCATCTGAACCGGCTGGGCTCAACGTTTCCCCCTTCATCCCTCATGTTTGCCAAATTTTCCGATGATACCCGTTTTGTGGCCTATGTGCATGATTTCAACCTTTATATTGAAAATGCAAAGGACGGTATCGTCCGGCAGATGACTTCAGATGGCACAGGGAAAATAATCAACGGCACCTTCGACTGGGTGTATGAAGAAGAATTCTCATGCCGCGACGGATTCCGATGGAGCCCGACCGGAAAGCATATTGCCTACTGGCACCTTGATGCCTCATCAACCGGCACGTTTTACATGATCAACAATACCGATTCAATCTATTCCCGAATCATACCGCTGCAGTATCCCAAAGTGGGACAACCGCCTTCTGCCTGCAGGGTGGGAGTTCTGAATGCAAATGACGGGAAAACCGATTGGATCCCTGTTCCCGGAAATGAAACGGAATACTATATCCCCCGCATGCAGTGGATCAGCGACAACACATTGCTTATCCAGCAGATCAACCGCAGACAGAATGACCTGAAGTTTTATACGTATAATGTCACTACCCGGGAATTAAAGCAACTGTACGAAGAACGCGATAACAACTGGGTGGATATTGATTATCCCGATATTACGTTTAGCGGAATTGAAATGGAAGATCTGATTGTCGTCAACGACGGGCAGGAAGTGTTGCGGTTATCCGAAACAGGGGACTGGCGCCATTTGATCAGGATCAACCTGGTTTCCGGTAAGGTAACTGACCTTACACCGGGCAATTATGACGTGGCATACTGCTACCTGGCAAACGGTAAATATGCCTGGTTCAGCGCTTCTCCGATGAACAGCATGCAACGCTATCTGTACCGTGTATCCCTTTCAGGTAAAGGAGATACGGTACGGATCACGCCACCGGCTTATGCGGGTATCAACCTCTATGAAATGTCTCCTGACGGCAAGTATGCCATCCATACCCATACCAGTCTTCAATCCCCTTCAACCACAGGGCTTATAAGTGTTCAGGATCATCAGACCATAAAGGTGCTGGCGGCCAACACCGAATATAAGCAGAAGATCAACCGTCTCAATAAACCTGCATACAGTTTGTTTACGGTCATGACAGTGGATGGAATTGCAGTGGACGGGATCATGATACAACCGCCCGGTTTTAACCCGGCAAAAAAATACCCGGTGCTGTTCAATGTATACGGCGAACCCTGGGGCCAGGAAGCGACCGATTCGTGGCGAAGACTGTGGGATATGATGCTTGCACAGCAGGGCTATATCATTATAGCCATGGACAACAGGGGTACACCATGCCTGAAAGGAACCGACTGGAGAAAATGCCTGTACGGGAAGATCGGCACAATCAATTCACGCGATCAGGCCATGGCAGCCCGTGAAGTGATGAAATGGAGCTTTATTGATTCCACGCGCCTGGCGGTCTGGGGCTGGAGCGGAGGAGGCAGCATGACCCTTAACCTGATGTTCCGGTATCCCGGGATCTACGGCACAGGGATGGCAGTTGCAGCCGTATCCGACCTGCTGACCTACGACAATATCTATACGGAACGCTATATGGGACTGCCCTCTGAAAATCAGGAGGCCTATAAGGAGGGTTCCCCCGTGAACTTCGCAAAGGGACTTCAGGGCAATCTCCTGATCGTTCACGGCACCGGAGACGACAACGTCCATTACCAGAATACCGAACTGGTCATCAATGAGCTGATCCGGCAAAACAAGACGTTTACCATGATGGCCTATCCCAACCGTTCGCACAGTATTTACGAAGGAGAAAATACACGCAGGCACCTGTATACCCTGCTGACCAATTACCTGATGGAACATTGTCCTCCCGGCGGGAGATGACCGGTTTTATCCCACCATCAGTACTTTCGCTCCTTTGATCTTTCTCTGTTTAATTTCTGCCAGCGCCTTATTGGCATCTTTGAGAGGATACAGCTGAACTTCAGGTTTGATCCGGAT
>JAGDMB010000445.1 GCA_017860375.1 Bacteroidota bacterium
TCATAAATGGGACGGATACCATTTCCGGAAAGTATTATGAATTCATTGAATTTAAAAATACCGGGCCATCCGCCCTGGATTTATCGGGATTGGTATTGGATTCTGCGGTTTATTATGAATTTCCCGCACGATATTTATTGCCTCCGGGCAATTTCTTCGTGATTGCCACAAAGCCAAGCTATTTCTATGAAAAATACGGACTTCAGGCTTCAGGGAACTGCAAAGATTATTTTGATAATGCAGGAGAATACGTGCTGCTGAAAGGAATTCTGAACGAAAAAGTAATGCTGTTCTACTATGATGATGAGGTTCCTTTCCCCTTGTCAGCGGACGGTGAAGGGTATACTCTTACGGCAAGCGACAGGAATCCGGTACTCAGTCTCGACGATTACCGTTACTGGATGGCTTCCTCTGTGATTGACGGATCTCCGTTTGCAGATGATCCAAGTCTGGTTGGAACGGAATCCATCCCTTCGGGTGACAGGTCCGGTCTCTTTAAAGTCTATCCCAACCCAAGCCGCCGGTATCTTTCCGTGCTGTCCGGGGAAGATAATATCTCGGCCCTCCATCATCTGACCCTTACCGACCTCACCGGTGCAGTATTGTATGAAGGTGATTTCACGAAGGACCTTACCCTCGATCTGAACGGCATCCTCTCTTCACCGGGTCTGTACATTCTGAATATCATCGGTACAGAAGGTACACAGTCGGTAAAGATTATCTATACCCCTTGAGACACTGGATTCTATTTTACTTCCTGGTTAGGGGTAAACGGTATACTGTTAATCTGTCAACTCTCAAACACTCGATGTTCTTTTGTCTTGGCTCTTGATTCTTGGTTCTATACCATCATTTCTCATCCATAAACGGATATTTATAACTGGTCGGGGGCACAAAGTTCTCCTTAATGGCCCGGGGGCTTACCCAACGGAGCATATTCAGCACGGAACCTGCCTTATCGTTGGTCCCTGATCCTCTTGCTCCGCCAAAAGGCTGCTGTCCGACAACCGCCCCCGTGGGCTTATCGTTTATGTAAAAATTACCCGCAGCATGTGCAAGCCTGGTGGAGGCAAGGTTGATGGCGGCCCGGTCGGTAGCAAAAATCGCCCCGGTTAAACCGTATATCGAGGTTTGATCGCAGAGGTCAAGTACTTCCTCAAACTTATCATCGGGATATACATAAACGGTCAGGATAGGGCCGAAGAATTCTTCTTCCATGGCAAAATATTTCGGATCGTCGGTAACGACAATGGTGGGTTCAATAAAATACCCGACCGACTTGTCGCATTTGCCTCCTGCTATGATGGAGGCAACTTTTTCCTTTTTTATCCTTTCAATCACGCCCTCAAGCTTATTAAAGGCAGCCTCATCAATCACGGCATTGATAAAATTGGAAAAATCTTCCGGTCCGCCCATCTTGAAGGTTGAAAGGTCTTCCAGCATCAGGTCACGGATTTTCGGCCACAGCGATTCGGGGATATAGGTACGGGAAGCCGCAGAACATTTTTGTCCCTGGTATTCAAATGCTCCGCGCACCAGGGCTGTGGAAACCTGATCAGGGTAAGCCGAAGGATGAACCATTACAAAATCTTTTCCGCCGGTCTCTCCCACGATCCTGGGGTAGGTCTTGTACCGGTAAATATTATCGCCGATGGTTTTCCAGATGCCCTGGAATACTTCCGTGGAGCCGGTATAATGAAATCCTGCAAAATCAGGATGCTTGAAAATAATGTCCCCGGCAACGGGACCGGAAACAAAGACCTGGTTGATGACTCCTTCCGGAAGTCCGGCATCCCTGAATAGCTCCATGATGACACGGGCTGATAAGATTTGTGATTTGGAAGGTTTCCACACGACCACATTTCCGAGTAAAGCCGGTGCCGAAGGCAGGTTGCCGGCAATGGAAGTGAAATTAAACGGGGTAAGGGCAAAGACAAAACCTTCGAGAGGCCTCCAGTCAAGCCGGTTCCAGATCCCTGAAGGAGAAAGCGGCTGGAAGTCGTATATTTCGGTCATGTATTTAGCATTGAACCTTAGGAAATCAGCCAGCTCGCAGACCGCGTCAATTTCAGACTGGAAGACATTCTTTGACTGACCCAGCATGGTGGCCGCATTTATTTTTGTCCAGTAATACGGTTCACACAGCAGATCAGCTGCCTTAAGAAATACGGATGCCCTGTGTTCCCAGGGCATGGCTGCCCATTTTTCGCGGGCGGCCAGCGATGCTTCAATAGCCTGCTTCACAGACTGCTCATCCCCCTCATGGTAATATCCAAGGATGTGCGCATGATCGTGGGGAGCACGTATCTCTTTTAATTTACCGGTTTTAACATCCTTGCCTCCGATGAACATGGGGATCTCGACCTGTTTTGATAAAAGCTCATCAATGGCCTTTTTCAGTTTAATCCTTTCGGGGGCTCCCGGGGCATAGTTTAGTACCGGCTCATTTTTTGGCAGCGGAACGTGAAAAAATCCTGAAGAGGTTGTCATGGGTATAGATTTTCTTGTTCGGTTATGATTGCCGCATAAAGGTATTGCTTCAGCAAACCGAAAAAAATGATATTTATTAGGTGCTTTGCCTGTTAATAAAAATCGCAAACATGGTCAAAAACTTTATCCTGAGGGCATTCAGGATAAAAAGGATCGGATTATCTTTACCGGGGAAACAATATGGATATGAAACCGGATCGCATAATGGAAAGATGGGATAAAGCAAAGCATTTTTTCCGGGCGTTGCCTTCGAAGAAGTATTTCCGGTTTCTGAACAACAAATATATCCTGACGCTGATTGTGTTCTTCCTCTGGTTGTTGTTTTTTGACCAGAACAATCTCCTTGAGCGGCGCAAACTGAACCGTGAATACGATCAGTTGCTGCAGGAACGTGAATTTTATATGAAAAAAATTGAGGAAGACCGGAAAAGGATCAAAGAGCTGAAGACCGATAACGAAAACCTTGAAAAGTTTGCCCGCGAACAATACCTCATGAAGAAGGACAATGAGGATATTTTTGTTATTGTGGAAGAGGATTGACCCAGGCTTCCTTTTTTTCCAGTTCGCGGTAAACCATTAGCAATTCAAAGACTCCCGTATCCGCTGCAGTGTTCACCTGTGCAAGCTTCAACAAATGCAGGGCTGCATCGCGGACATCGATCCGCGGGTATTCCCGGGATGCAAAATTCAGGAATTTCAGTACCCGAAAACCATCAAACCAGCGGAAGAAACGTTTCGCATAGGTTGACGGTGAACTGCAGTTGGAATTGATCTCTGCAAGGGAC
>JAGDMB010000446.1 GCA_017860375.1 Bacteroidota bacterium
CCCATGCCTTCCAATACAAAGCAAAACACCCTGCCGGCAACTGCCGTGGAACGACATCGGGAATCTCCTGCAAAGCTTAACCCGGCATCTTCAAAGGCAGAAGGATCACCTTTAACGGGCTTTGAAGGCCCTGTTCTGAAAAATCTCGAACCGGTTTCGGTTCACCAGTTGTTTTCTTCTGTTCAGCCTCCTCCTGTTGCGCAACATCTGGTACCGGTTAACCGGATTATTCAGAATCCGGAACCGCCCCGTTATTACCCTTCCGATTCTTTCGCCGATACGCGGATCGGTCAGCTTTTAAGCCGGATTGATTTCTGGAAGACGGCAGAAACGGCTATTTCCGGTTTCAACTACCTGACGGAATCAAAGATATCGGTTGACCGGACTACAGATGAAAACGGGAAACTGACCTCCTTCCTGATCCAGGGCGAGAGTTACGCAGTAACCGGAAAAATTAAATAGGCCCTGTAACTTTCGGGGTCTCCGAACGTCCGACAAATAAATAAATCTTCTAATCCATTAAATCATTGCAATATGAAAAATCTATTCATTATGGCATTGCTTGCAGCATTCTCTGCAGCTATATGTGCCCAGGAACTTGACTCGCTGCAAAATATTTACAACAACGAAGCTCCTGAAAAAGCAGAAAAACAGGATAATCCTTCATTCGAGCCTGTTATTGTGGAGGACGTGCAGGACGTGCAGGATGTGGAAAATGTGGAGGACATGGAGGACGTGCAGGATCTGGAGGACGTGCAGGATCTGGAGGACGGGGAGGAAGTGAATGTCACGGTGGGAGATAAAGAAGTCCTTAAAGTGGTGGAAAGCGGCGATTCAACCGTTGTTACCGTAGGAGACAACTCCGTTATCAGGGTGCTGGATCACCCCGATTCCACCAGTATCAGGTTAGGTGATAAGGAGATCACCATTATTGAAAAAGACGGTGATACGGATGTCCACATCGGAAATGCCGACCATACCGACCATGGGAACTTTTTCAGCAGCTCCAGATTCCGGGGTCACTGGGTAGGGTTTGAGTGGGGGATCAACAATTTTCTGGATGAGGATTTTTCAATTTCCCGCGAAGGTGAAGACTCATTCATGGATCTCAATACCGGGCGTTCCTGTGCTATTAATCTGGACTTTGCACAATACAGCCTGGGATTCGGCACATCGCATTTCGGATCGGTAATAGGACTTGGATTGGGTTTCAACAACTATTACTTTGACGGTCAAAATACCATAGCCGAAGTGGACGATTATGTTGTCGGAGTTGACACAACAGGCGTTTCCAAAAGCAAACTGACCACTACTTTCCTCAGGCTCCCTCTTTTTCTTGAGGTGCAATTCCCCAACACCACCAGGGCAAGAAGAATGTATATTTCAGCCGGCGTGATTGGCGGGTTGAAACTGGGATCCCATACCAAAGTGGTGTATGAAAATGAATACGGCAACAGCAAAACCAAGAACAAGGATGATTTCAACATCAATCCTTTTCGTTTTGGTGTTATTGCCCGGATTGGATTTGGATGTATCAGTGTATTCGGCGAATATTACTTCACCCCCATGTTTATTGAGGGCAAAGGACCGGATCTGAATCCTTTCACCGTAGGTATGGCCCTGGTTATATAAATGAACGGGATGCTGCAGGAAGATCCGACCCGATCTCTTTCAGGGAAAGCTATTTTTTCAGCACGAGAATGGCTTTCCCTTTGAATTTTTATTTCTCAGAAGGAACAGGCGTTATTTTATCTTTGCTCTTCCTGCAAAACCGCCATACGGCATCATCGTAACCCTCACTTTTTTCCTTGCATCGATGGCAAGTCGCGAAAGATTGAATGACCTGTCATCCTTGCCATCACTGATCATGTCGAGGAAGAATTCCCCTTCGGGGAGAAAACCCAGATTGAATTCGACGGTCATTGCAGTATCCTTTCCGTTAATGCCTCCGATAAAAATATCCTTGTCCTTTTTTCTCGCGATAACGATAAATTTTCCCGGATATCCATCAATGAAATAGGTATCATCCCAGGCAACCGGAATATCCTTCAGGAACTGTATAACCTCAGGGGGTTGCGAAAGGTAGCTTGTGGCCCTGTCCGCAAAATGCTGTATACCGCATTCAAACACCACAGACAAGGCCAGTTCGTGGGCATTGGTTGTCAATCGCCGGGCATAGCGGCTGTCTTTATTTGCCATAAGGGGGTCTTCATTGTCAGCAGCCCCCCTGTCAGAAAAAGTTACGGGCGTGTAGTCCATCGGACCCACTACATTGCGGGTGAAGGGAAGAATCGTATTCCATAGGGCTGCCTTTTCCGTATAGTCTTTTTGCGGATATTGTTCCGCTCCCTTAACGGCTTCGGCCGAAAGGAAGTTCGGGTAAGTGCGGTACCAGCCACGCGGTATGGTGGCGCTGTGCGCATTGAATAAAAGGTGAAAATCGGCAGCATCTCTTGCAAGATCTTCATAATATTTCATAATAACCTGCTTGTCGCTCTGAAAGAAGTCAACTTTTATTCCTTTGATGCCCAGATTTCTCAATTTTGCAAACTCCTTTACCCTGAGC
>JAGDMB010000447.1 GCA_017860375.1 Bacteroidota bacterium
GATAAGCTTTTAAGGGATATTAACCTGATCGCGAAATAAAACGAAAATACCATGCGTTTTACAAGCTCTCGTCTCACGATGAGGGCTTTTTTTTGGTATGAATGTTGTTCAGACTATCGTGCGCTGACCTTTCTATAGGGAAGGACAGGATTGAGGATGTAAAATACGAACCCCGACTATGAGATCTGTTATCGCTCTTTTTTCCGGTCTTTTATTTGCCACGGGACATTTGTGTGCCCAACCCTATGCCACCGTCAGGGAATATGAATCTGCCATCCGGCAGCAGTTTGACAGGGATTCAGGATTCCTGCCCGACAGCCTGAAAGAAAGACTCCACCACAATATCGAGGATTTGTTTGCCGGTGCCCTGCTGTTGCCCGATGCGTTCACCTATCCGTTCGATTCGCTGGCAAAGGTCGGCAGGATTACCAGCCGTGATAATAAAATTAGGGTGTTCACATGGGAACTCATCCGCAATGACGGCTCCCATACTTATTACGGCTTTATCCTTTGCCGCCGTATGAATCCGGAGAACTCCCTGCTGATCCATCTGACAAATAACAAGGCGGAACCTGGCGATCCCGGCATGCAGGTTCTCGGTCCTTCAACCTGGTTCGGAGCCCTGTATTATGAAATTATCGAAGGCAAATGGAATGATTCTCCTGTCTATACCCTGCTTGGCTATGATCCGCATAATATTTTCACCTCGCGGAAGATCATCGAGTGTTTCTACCTGAAAGACGGAACCGTCCCGGTTTTCGGAGCCCCCATCTTCATGATGCACAACAAGGTCAGGAACCGGGTCATATTCGAATACTCGGCACGGGTCAGCATGAGCCTCCGGTATGACGCAACAAAAAAAAGAATTGTCTTTGACCATCTTTCCCCTTCTAAACCTTCCTTTGAGGGAAACTACGAGTTCTATGGCCCCGATTTCTCCTATGACGCCTTTGCATTCATCGACAACTACTGGGTGCTGGAGGAGAATATTGATATGAGAAACAGGGAGTGAATAAACAGCGGTTTCCCCACGCTTAACGCTGTCAGGGTCATGCGCACAATCCGGCCGCAACCCTTACAGCGGTTTCCCTGCCATTTTTGATCTTTCGGGTATGAAAAATGACGTTATGACAGTTTTTTTCCCGTGGCATATCCTTTGTTAAGCCCAAAATACGCAAACGATTTTTCCGGCAGGAAACCGGTGAGGATTTTGCTTGCATTGATCACAAATAAAATAACTACGATATGGAAAAAGAAAAAGGAAAAATTGGTGTAACGACAGAAAACATCTTTCCCATTATTAAGAAATTCCTGTATTCCGATCACGAGATCTTTTTGAGAGAATTGATCTCCAATGCAGTGGATGCAACCCAGAAGCTCAAAACCATGGCCAGCATGGGCGATTTCAAAGAGGAACTGGGGGATCTTACCATCCGCGTCGCACTCGACAAAAAGAAAAAGACGCTTACCGTGTCGGATAACGGCGTCGGCATGTCAGCGGAAGAAGTCGATAAATACATCAACCAGATCGCATTCTCCAGTGCGGAAGACTTCCTTGAAAAATATAAAAACCAGGCGAATAACATCATCGGCCATTTCGGGCTGGGATTTTATTCTTCTTTCATGGTTTCCAAAAAAGTGGAGATCATTACGAAATCCTGTAATGCTGAACTGCCTGCAGTGCGCTGGGTTTGCGACGGAACACCCGATTATACCCTCGAAGAAACAAAACGCGAACGACGGGGCACGGATATCATCCTGCATTTCGATAAGGAATCGGAAGAATTTGCCGATGACGCAAGAATAGAAGGCATTTTGAAGAAGTATTGCCGTTTCCTTCCTGTCGCCATCGCCTTTGGTAAGGAAACCGAATGGAAAGACGGCAAAAGCGTGGAAACCGATAAAGACAAAATAATCAACGACACCAATCCTTTGTGGACCAGGAAACCGGTCGATCTCAAGGATGAGGATTATACGGCTTTCTATCATTCCCTTTACCCGATGACGGAAGACCCGCTTTTCAATATTCACCTGAACGTCGATTATCCTTTTAACCTTACGGGAATTCTGTATTTCCCGAAGATCCGGAATAATTTTGAGGTCCAGAAGAACAAGATCCAGCTATATTCCAACCAGGTTTTCGTTACCGATTCGGTGGAAGGGATCGTGCCGGAATTTCTTACCCTGCTGCACGGGGTGATCGACTCGCCCGATATTCCCCTCAATGTTTCCAGAAGCTACCTTCAGAGTGATTCAAACGTCAAGAAGATAGCGGCCCATATCACCAAAAAAGTGGCGGACCGTTTGCAGGAAATCTTCAAGAACGACCGTGAGCAATTCGAAAAGAAATGGGACGACTTGAAAATATTCATCGAATACGGCATGATGACAGAGGAGAAATTCTATGAACCGGTGTCGAAAATCGCCCTGCTCAAAAATACCGAAGGGAAGTATTTCACCCTGGAGGAATATGAAAAACTGATTAAGGAAAACCAGAAGGATAAGAACGGTACCCTGGTATACCTTTATACCACCAACAAGGAAGAACAGTACAGTTTTATAGGTTACGATGTGGTGATGATGGACGGGTACCTCGATACCCATTTTATCAACCATATCGAAAGCAAACTGAAAAACAGCCATTTTGTTAGGGTTGACTCCGACATTATCGATAAACTGATCATGAAGGAAGAAAAGCACGAGTCAAAACTTACGGAACAACACCAGCATGAACTTTCACAGGTATTCGAAGGCCAGCTCCCCGAGGGAAAAACACTTTTTTCGGTCGTTTTTGAAAGCCTCGGTGAAACGGATACGCCTATCGTCATTACCCAGTCGGAATACATGCGCAGGATGAAGGATATGTCGCAGCTGGGCGGTGCCGCCAGTTTCTATGGCAACCTTCCCGACCAGTACAGCGTGGTGATCAACGCCAACCATCCGCTGGTACAGAAGATCAATGAGGATAAGGAAAAGAAATGCCGGAAGGACCTCGATAAATTCACGGAGAAGATCAAGCCGCTCGAGGATAATAAAAAAGAGCTGGAAACGGCCAACAAAGGCAAGAAGGAAGAAGAGATCCAGCAGGCCGATAAGGACAGGATCGCGGACCTCGATTCAAAAATAACGGAATTCAAAGACAAACAGAAAGAGGTGCTGGCTGGTTTCGGGGGCAAGCACAAGCTGGTCAAACAGCTGATCGACATCGCCCTGCTCTCGAACAACATGCTGAAAGGCGAAGACCTGAACCGGTTTATCAAACGGAGTATTGAACTCTTGTAAGGACAAGGGACGACCTCAGGACCTGCCAGGGTCCGAAGGACCTGGCAGAGTCCTTCTCACTTCACCCAAAAATCCAGCATCACCTGCCCCTCCACCGAGGCAACGAGGTGATCGTTGATTTTCACCGGTCCCACGCCGGCCGGTGTTCCCGTATAAATGAGATCAC
>JAGDMB010000121.1 GCA_017860375.1 Bacteroidota bacterium
CTATGAGAATGACGAAATGAAAGTCATCTGGAATAAACCCGAATTTGACTGGGACCGGATGGTTTACTGGGTGGCTCCGTTCAAAGTCAGCACCACCAATCCTTATATGATGTTCAAATACAAAGTCGGGGGAGGCGAACGAAGCTGGTCCGTCACATTCAAATATGATGATAACAGCCTTACTACGCTGCCGCTGACCCTTTTCGGAGATGAGGAATACCATGTGGCTTTTCTCGACCTGTCCGAAAATCTGGAGGAATTATCCGGATCGGATTACGAGATCAACGAAATTCAGTTTGATCCCGGATCTCCTTCCAGCGGAACGCTGTATATGGATGATTTTAAACTGGGGGATGCCGCCAGACCCAGTTATAAAAAGCCCACGATAGCCCAAAATGCCAATGTTGCCATAGCCTCCGGAGCACCCGGACAAACGCTCGATCTGACCGGTATCACCGATGGGGGTGAGGGATATCAAACCCTTACGGTTTCGGCTGTTGTTTCCGACACCGGGCTCATTACCGCTCCCGTTGTGGATTATACTTCTCCCAATACGACCGGAACCCTCAGCTTTACACCAAAACCCGGGAAACTGGGCGTTGCGGATATAACGGTTACCGTAAAAGATGATGGTCCGCTTCAGAATGAGACCAAAATGACTTTCAAGGTTGCGGTGATTGAACTGGAAGGAAATGGTTTTACCGATGACTTTGAAGCGGCTGAAATGTCATCCTCCTGGAAGATCAGCTCGGCAGTTGATGCCATGATACAGAAATCAGGCATGTTGTACGTTTATGTGAACAAGTCGATGCCCTGGGAAAGTTTTACCTATGAACCGGGGAAAGCGTATGATTTTACTTCGAAACCTCTTGTAAATCTGCGCCTGAATGTCGATGAGCCGGCAGAGATCGCGGTTTACCTTCAGGATGTTTTCGGACAATCCTCCTTAAGGAAAGTGAGGGTATACAATACAACCGATCCGGTGAATTACTGTTTCGACTATACCGGTGATTCAAAAATTGATCTGGCTGCAATTAACGGACTGATATTTGCAGTAAATGGTCCTTCACAAACAGCTGTCCGGGTCTTCACTTTCGATGATCTGAAAGCGGGGGAGTATGCTTCTCGTTTCCCCAATGCAGGGGGTATTAAGGACAAGGCATATTATATAAGTTCAGGCAATAAAACGATCCTGCTGACGGATATCCAGAATGCTTCTTCCATAACGCCTTCAGGCGGGGAAAGCCTGGTGGAAAACCTGGCTGTTGGCAGCATCTCCGGAGGAACGGCATCCCTGACCTTTACGCTGAAAGAGGGCATAACCGGAAAAGATACGCTGTCCTTAACCCTGGCTGGCGGATTGGAAACCACCAACACTTTATCTTTCACCATTCAGGTAAATGACAATAACATTCCTTCTATTGATTCCATTCCGGATCAGGAAATGGTAGCCGGGGAGAGCCGGATCCTGAAACTTACAGGAATTACTGATGGTGACCCCGATGCGGAGCAGGAAGTTACTATTCATGCAATACCCGGCGGACCCAATGTGGAATTCGAGGAACCCAACTATACAGGCGGAACCTATGCCGGGCTCACCCTGAAGGCTATTAATCCGGATACGCTTCTAAACAGGATACTGGTATCCGATGGCTTTGTCAACGATACGGTAGCCTTTACTACTTATGTTTATCGGTCGCTTAACCTGCCTCCGGTTATGGATCCTGTTGGCAACGTTACCGCTTTCTTTGGTTCCGGAGGAAAAACGGTATCCCTTACCGGAATATCAGATGGGGATGGCACTTCTCAAAACTTGTCCCTTGAAGCGGTGAGCTCCGATGAGACTATCGTCTCCAATCCCATAAATATTGATTATTCCGGCGGATCCACGGCTACCCTTTCCTTCACGCCAAACCAGGCAGTGGCAGGCAAAGCCATTATTACTCTTACCCTTACCGATGATGGCGGATCGTCAGAAAACAACGGGGATAAATCATCGGTTTATACTTTTACGGTTGAGACCCGTCCCAATCCGGTAACAGGATATGTTGTCCCCATGACTGACTGGGCTGCCGACAGCACAGCCGGTATCTGGGGACCCGAAGGATGGGGAGTTCAATTCAACCTTGAGTACGTTGATTCCGGTTCCTTTCAGTCGATGAAAATTGATATGCAGGATAAATGGGATTATGGGGGGATATGGATGGATCTGCCGGTCGAACTTGACCTCACGGAGAATCCCTATATTTCCTATGAAGTATATTCAGTCGATACCACTACTTTTCACTGGAATTACTTCTATGATGAAGGGGTTGACGGAGCAGCGGACCGGAATATACAGAACTCGGAGGAGCATATGTACAGCGCACCCAGTGGTCGGTGGACATTGTTATCCTACGATTATAGTGATGAGGGTGATCTGAACAACAGTTCAGGTGTGCCCATCGATATTTCCAGGATCAATGCGGTTTTACTGAATCTTCATAACAGGGCGGGATCATGGCCTTTTACAAACTATACCGGTACCGTATACTACCGGAATATCCGGATAGGGGATCAGGCTATTGTTCCACCAAAAATCTATTCCTGTACCATTGATGGGATATCGGATATGAGTATTTTCATTAATGCCGGGTTCATTGAGATACCGCTGACCGGAATTTCGGACGGACAGGATTCCACTTCGAACATTACCCTTACCGCAGGCAGCAATAACCTCAGCGTTGTGCCCGCACCTGTCTTGTCGTCTGTTGATGCAGACGGAAATGCCACACTTTCCTTTACTGCAGGTTCAAAGGTTGGTGTCAGCACCCTTACGATTGGAGTTAGCGCACCGGGATCTGTTGATAAAACTATTACTTTCAGGGTTGCCATGACCAGCGACCAGATTGACAAAGCGGCTACCGTTACTGTCGATCGCAACCAGACCTTCCAGACCATCCAGGGCATGGGTACTTTTGAAACCAGCCCGCTGGTCGCAGATGAATTTATTGATATGGGTGGCAGTGCCGTAAGACTTGGGGTGATCGGCAACCAGCTGGAATGGGAGAACGATAATGATGATCCCTTTGTCCTAAATATGGAGGCTCTCGATCCTACAGCATGGGATTTTGATTACCTGCGGTACCTTAAAGCCAACGGAGTGGAGAAATTTATCCTTACACTCTGGAGTGCCCCTGCCTGGATGAAACGAAACCTGAGTCTCGATCTGACAGAGCAGGCAATTGAATGGGAAAACACAGACAATAAAGTCGAAACTTACTATTATGATGAATATGCGGAAAACGTTATTGCCACGATCCGGTTACTGAAGAACGAAGGAATTGATGTGTATGCAGTTTGTCCGCAGAATGAACCCGCATTCAATGAGCCGTATCCTTCGGGTATTTTGGGACCGCAGCAATTCCGTGATTTTATTAAGATACTGGGACCGCGGCTTGATGCGGAAGGACTGGATACCCGGATATATATGCCCGAGCAGGTCTTTGGTATTTCTTTCTATTCAATGGACCAATATATTACCACCGTCAAAGCCGATGAGGTTGCCGATGCGAATACTGAAATTATCGCCGTTCATGGATACGCGAATGACGGGATAACTCCCGGCGCACCTGACTATAGCCAATGGAACGCTCTCTGGACAAGTGCTAATACAGGCGACTATCCAAAAGAACTCTGGATGACGGAAACGTTTATTGAATATACCAACTTTCTCGATGCAATGAGTCTGGCAGGGGCTATTCACGGCGGATTGAAATACGGTAATATAAGCTGGTGGACGAACTGGGCATTTGAAGATATGCAACTGACCAAGATGAAACCAAATTCTTCCTTCTATGCCAGCAAAAACTTCTACAAATTTATTCGTCCGGGCGCAATACGGATTGGTTCATCTTCTGATCATGTTGACCTGCTTGAAACCGCGTTCTATCATCCGCAGGACAAGACGTTTACAATAGTAATGATCAATAAGGGTTCGATTGGGATACCGGTCAACCTGAAGGGCAGCAACATACCTACACAGTACCAGGTCTTCAGAACTTCGCAATATATGAACTGTGTGCAGGTTGATTCCATAAAGGATGAAATCTTTCTCCTTCCTCCGAACAGCATTACCACTTTGTATGCTACGGAAAACAGCGCATTGACCATGGATGCCATACAGGATATTTACCTGGTTGCCAACGCTCCGCTGCAAACGGTAAATGTAACCGGGATCAGCAATGGTTCAGGGGGCATCAGTGGCCTTTCCCTGAGTGTTCAGACCGATAATGCAGGTTTAATCCCTGATCTGGCAGTAGGAGCCATTGAAGCCGGCGGAACGGCAAAGGTGACTTTCACACCCGCTGCCAACACAACGGGAACGGCAAAGGTAACGCTTATCCTTTCGGATGGCACAAATCCCGACAGGGTGGTTTCATTCTATATTGTGGTTGGTGCAACGGGTGTGACAGAAACAGCCGGAGAGATACTGATAGTCTATCCAAATCCCGCTGAGGATCAACTAACCATTGTACTTCCTGAAAGCGGATTCGATGAGCTCACCGTAACCGATATTTCAGGAAAAGTTATTGAATCCATGCCTGTTACCGATTCTGCCATTATTCTAAAAACCCATACTTACCAAAGGGGTATTTACATAATACGCATAACAGGTAACAACGAAACACTGGTTTCGCGATTTATAGTCCATTAGCATTTTGGATTTATAATGTTGTTCAGAGCAGGCTGACTGCTGTCAGCCTGCTTTTTAATGAGACCATGATTTCACAAGTTTCGGCGCAGTGAAATCATCTGGTCGGATTAATCCCGATAGCAAAACTTGTCCCGTACCGAAGGTCGGGAGCGTATCGGGATATTCGGGGGTCTCCACCACATTATACATAAATTAATCGTTATCCTATGAGACGAAGCTATCTGATAGTCTTGGTTTTTGCCCTTATTCAAATGATAATGGGGGGTGGCAACTGCTTAGCTGACAAATTAGCCATGGGAAAAGAGATTGCTTCATACCAAAACGTGCAGGATACTCAAAGAGTAGCCATCAAATGGCTGAATGAAAAGCCCCAGGGCTATGTTGAGGTAGTAAACGGAGAATTGGAAAGTATTGCACTTCATGAGGGTATAGGAAAAGTCATTGATAATCGGTATGCTTTCAGGTCAGCAGGATCCGATATACTTGATATTTCGCTTATAAATACAAGGGTCAATTACGGCAGCGGGACAACAGTAGTATCGATTTATAATGGGAGCCATTCCTTTTCCTTTCTCCTCCGAGATGTAACGTATGAATATCCAATCTATATTCCAGAATACAATGTTGTTGTATGCCGGTTTGATGATAATCGATCCTATCAGCAGATTGAAGAAGATATCAAAAGCCGCCAACTTCAGACAAAGCTGGAGAAAATCGAAAATGAACCGGAAGAGTCGTTTGAATCAGCAGCGGTTCATACCCGAAATCAGGTTTGTCCTATCTGGTTGGGTATAAGCCGCGATATTCGACTTTTTGAATTGGGATCCTCACAGGAAATGGAAACGATCAGTCCGCGAATGGCCTCTTCATCAATCCATATCCCTGAAACAGACAACACCAGCGTTGACTATTCTTATATGACGGGCCGCGGACAGGGAGTTGAACAAAACATCACCCGGCGGCTTGAAGAAGGAGTATTACCCATCCTTCACACTAAGGAGACAGATGAGGATATTGAATACAAAGTCACCTCCTTTGCTTCACTGGAATCATCCCCGCTTAATAAAAATACACACATTGGAACACATTATCTGGTTGCCGATAACTATAGTGTGGGACACATGTTTACACCGGAACAGGAAAGATCATTAAAACCACTTCTTCAGTTGGATTCAATCAAATCAGAAGAAACTGTTTTATATTTCAGGGCGGAAGCTACCAACAAGTCGTCTGTGCCACGTTATGCATGGTTCAGGACCATACGTCCGGGTTCAGGCTGGTGGGATAAATTCAGCTATACCTACGATAAGGAAACCGGTTTATCGAGCTATTCACCTGACCGTGTTTTTGGAATATCAAAGCTGAATGGTGATCCTTTGCCCAACGAAGAAATTGCCGTTCTGCTGAAGCCATATGAAACCGCTGTTTTTGAGTTCTATCTGCCGCATAAGCCAATTTCCAGAGAAAGAGCGCTCAGGTTATCCGATCAATCATTCGATGATAGACTAATGGAATGCAAAAATTTCTGGAAAGCAAAGCTGGAAAATGCTGCCCGGATAAAGCTGCCCGAAAAACGAATTGAAGAAATGATCCAGGCCGGTTTGATCCATCTCGATTTAATAACCTATGGTATCGAACCGGATGAAACACTGGCACCATGCATAGGGGTTTATTCACCAATAGGCACGGAGAGTTCGCCAATTATTCAGTTCTTTAATTCGATGGGACTTCATGATATTGCAAAGAGATCGCTGATGTTCTTTCTTGATAAACAACATGAAGACGGCATGATCCAGAATTTCGGCGGATACATGGTTGAAACTGGCGCTGCGCTCTGGAGCATGGGTGAGTATTTCAGGTACACTCATGATACAGCCTGGGTAAAAGTGGTTAAACCGAAATTGCTTAAATCCTGTGATTTTCTGCTTCAATGGAGGGAGCGAAACAAAAAAGCTGATTTGTTAGGAAAAGGGTATGGTATGATCGATGGCAAAGTGGCTGACCCGGTGGACCCTTATCATCAGTTTATGCTGAATGCATATGGTTACTTGGGACTCAGCAGGGTAGCAGAAATGTTGAGACCTGTGGATGTCGTCAATGCTGAACTACTGAATCATGAAGCAGAAGCATGGAAACAGGATATACGAACATCCTTCTTTAACGCTATGGCAACCTCTCCTGTTGTACCTTTGGGAGACGGGACATGGTGCCCAACAGTTCCTCCCTGGACCGAAACCAGAGCGACAAGACTACTTTATCTTGAGCCTGAATCATTCCTGTCGCATGGCACATTTACCGTATCCGATGGCTTGTTGGGACCATTATACCTTATATTTTGTGAAGTATTGGCGCCATCAGAACAAGCCTCCCTGATGATGCTGAACTACCATACGGAGATGTTATATCAGCGAAATACAGC
>JAGDMB010000448.1 GCA_017860375.1 Bacteroidota bacterium
AAATCTTTCCTGCGGCAGGTATTGGCAGCGGAATTTACAGCTATTTTACTTACCTCTCTCCGGGAGATTCGGGAGCTTATTATTTCTTGAACGACAGTTCGTTAAGCGCACGCGAGACGATCCCTTCGGAATGTGCCGTATGGAACGGAACCGACAGAAAATACACAGTGGGTGATGCCGACTGTGAATTTGCCTATACATGGGGAACCTGCAATCCACCGGGGTACACATCCTTTGACAGCGACGGAGTGGCATGGGATGATAACGGATCCCTTACGGTTGAGGTTTATCCGAATCCGGTCCGGAATATTCTTCAGGTAGCGTACAGTTCTCCCGGCCGCGAGGTAACCCTGGAAATGTTTGATGCATCGGGAAGGTTACTGGAGTCGCGACGGAATAACGGAGCCCAGGGTACTGCAACGTTTGATATGGGTGCCTTTCCATCGAACTTTTATGTGCTCAAATCGTCCGATGGCTTGTGCTTCGATTATAAAAAAGTAATCCTCGCCCGGAGCCTTTAGCGCTTTCGATACCCGGCAAAATATTGTGAAGGCCAGCACTCCTCAGGTAGAAAGATCCTCTGCAGAAATTATGGCTCACTGTGGGGAAAATAACAGTCACTTGCTGAACAGCCGTTATGCATTATACTTTTTCTGTATTCCGGCACGATGACCTGCCAGTGGTAATACAAAAAAGATGGTGACCAGCAGGTTGTTGCGGATGGTATAAAACGTAAAAGACATGGCATGAAAAAAAGAACTCCCCCTCAATCCCTTACCGATATCCCCGGTGTCGGAAAATCCATCGCGGAAGATTTGCAGAATATTGGAATTCATCGCATTGACGATCTGAAAGGCATGGACCCCCGGCGTCTTTATGAATTGTCAAATGCCCATGCAGGCAAGGTGCAGGACCGATGCCTGCTGTATGTTTTCCGCTGTGCGGTTTATTTTGCGGAAACTCCCGCACAAGAGCGATCCCCTGAAAAGCTGAAGTGGTGGAACTGGAAATACGGGAAAGGGGAGAAATAAGATACAGGGGGACCTGGTAAGATCCTTCATAAATTAAAAAATCCCGATGCTACTTCGGGATCTTGGGTGGAAGACCGGGCTCCCCGATTGCTTTTCTGGGACCCGGAATACCGGGCTTACAAAAAGTCAATCGGGGTAAACTTCTCGCCCGGTCTCATTTCGATCGAACAAGATACGGATTTAAACAAAAAATCCCGATTCTTTTTCGGGATCTTGGGTGGAAGACCGGGCTCGAACCGGCGACCTCCAGAGCCACAATCTGGCGCTCTAACCAACTGAGCTACGACCACCATTTGGGACGGCAAAGATAATATTCTTTCATAGGAATTAAAATAATCCTATAGCAAAAATCAGCTTGTGCTGTTAAAAAGTCTGTTAATTTTGGCTTTGAATTGCATAATGAAAGTTCACAGATCACGATTCACCATTCACCGATCGCCATGAACCGTGAACTGTCAAGTGTGAACCTGTATTTTTTTTGATTTTGCAGTATTATCTTTGTTCTTTACTCTTGGCTCTTGGTTCTTGGCTCTTGATTCTTGATTCTTGGTTCTTGGTTCTTGGTTCTTGGTTCTTGGTTCTTGGCTCTTGGTTCTTGGTTCTTGATTCTTGGTTCTTGGTTCTTGGTTCTTGATTCTTGGTTCTACAATCTATTTCTTCTTCCTATGTCGTCACTGGAAAAATATTTTGACCTGTACCGGAAAAACATCGTGGGGATTGACGCGGAGTATGATACTCCTTACGGGAGGAAGAAAATCTTTTATTTTGACTGGGTAGCCAGCGGCCGGCTCTACAAACCTATCGAAGACAAGATTACCAATGTTATCGGCCCCTTCGTAGCCAATACCCACACCCAAACCAGTGAAACCGGAACCCGCATGACCCTCGGCTATCATCATGCACATGAACGGATTAAAAAGCATGTCCATGCCGGTGGCGATGATGTTATTCTCACTTTCGGTTCCGGGATGACCTCAGTGGTCAATAAGCTTCAGCGTATCCTGGGACTCAAGGAATGCAGCCTTCATAAAAAAAAGAACTGCTTTTCCCTTGCCGACCGGCCTGTGGTTTTTATTACGCATATGGAACACCATTCCAACCATACCTCATGGTACGAAACCTTTGCAGACGTTGTTATGCTCAACCCGACCGGCAACCTGATGATCGACCTGGATGCGCTTGAGGAAGAAGTGAAGAAATACGCCGACCGGAAATTTAAGATAGGCGCTTTTACTGCATGCTCCAACGTCACAGGCATCATCACACCCTATCATGAAATGGCTGCTATCATGCACAGAAACAATGGTTTATGCTTTGTTGATTTTGCCGCTTCCGCTCCTTATGTGCAAATCGATATGCACCCCGAAGATCCCCTTCAAAAACTCGATGCTGTCTATTTCTCTCCCCATAAATTCCTGGGAGGACCCGGTTCCTCAGGAGTTCTGGTCTTCAATTCTTCGCTTTATCATGCGGCAGCACCCGATGATCCGGGGGGAGGGACCGTTGACTGGACGAAGAGTGGAGCCTATCCTTAACCGGGAAAAAGAACTGGTTACCCTGGCCCTCAGTGAATTGCGGAAAATTCCGGGAATAAAAATACTGGCAGATGATGCGGATCACAGGCTGGGAGTCATTTCATTTTACCACGTGCAGATCCATTACAACCTTGTCGTCAGACTGCTGAGTGACCATTTCGGCATCCAGGTGAGGGGGGGATGCGTGTGTGCGGGTACATACGGTCATTTTCTGCTTGAGGTCAGTTATGACCGCTCTCACGAGATCACCGAAAAGATCAATCACGGCGATTTGTCGGAAAAACCCGGATGGATAAGACTTTCGCTTCATCCTACGATGAAGGATGCGGAAGTGCACTATTTCATGAAATCACTGAAAGATATAACTGAAAATATTGCTTTTTTGAAAAAAGATTATCTTTATAATCCTAAAAAGAACGAATTCGAGCACACCGGACGAATAAACAAAACTCCTGGATGGCTTTCGGAATGGTTTGATATCAATTAACATTGTCGTATGGATTGCATTGAAGTGACTGACAAAAAAACCCGCAAGGAATTTCTCAGGGTGCCAAAAATCATCTATAAAAAAGATCCAAACTGGACCTGCCCTCTTGACATCGAAATTGAAAACATCTTCAATCCCCTGAAGAATAATTGCTTTAAACACGGCAATGCCATCCGGTGGGTGCTCAGGGACGATTTTGGTCACCTGATCGGCCGGATTGCCGCTTTTTACGATAAAAATAAAGCCTTTCATAATCCTCAGCCGACCGGTGGTATCGGATTTTTTGAATGCATCGACGATCAGCAGTCTGCCAACCTGCTTTTTCAGACGGCACGCGAATGGCTGGAGGCAAACGGTATGCAGGCCATGGACGGCCCCATCAATTTCGGGGAGAATTTTGTTCACTGGGGATTGCTGGTAGAGGGTTTTACCCAGCAGGGTTATGGTATGCCTTACAATTTACCGTATTACAAAGAACTGTTCGAAAACTATGGTTTCCGGAATTACTTTGAACAGTACAGTTTTCATGATTTGTTCAGCCAGCCCTATCCGGAAAGGATGAAGAAATTTGCAGAGCATTTTTTCGAAAAACCTGAATATTCCTTCCGGCATATCGAAATGAATAATGCGGAACTTTATTTGAATCAGCTGACCGAGATGTATAATAAAGTCTGGGCTGATTTCCTGGTGAACTATACTCCTTTTACATTTGAAGATTTCAATGCCATCTTCCAGGATTCCAAGTCAATACTAAACGAGAAAACCATTTGGTTTGCCTACCATAACGATACACCCATCGGATTTATGATTGCTTTTCCGGATGTCAACCAGGTATTGAAGAAGTTAAAAAACGGAAGACTGCACGTTATCAATATTCTCAAACTAATGTATTTCCGCAAACGGGCCATTACACGGGCAAGACTGTTGATTTCGGGGGTTATCCCCGAATATCAGCGGACCGGTGTGGTGGGCCCCCTTTACCTGAGTCTCACTGAATCGATGAGAAGCCTGGGTATGACCGAACTTGAACTTTCGTGGGTTGGCGATTATAACCTGACCGTGAACCGAATGTATACCCAGTTTGGGGCAATCAAGGCAAAAACGCACGTTACCTATCGCTGCCTTTTTAACCGGGACGCTGAATTTGTAAGGTTTACCAACCAAAGCAATAAATTCCGCAAACAACGGAAAGAAGAAAATGAATAATATTTTCTTTGTGATTTAAAAAGGATTGCTTATTTTTGCAAACCATTTAAAAACGGAGAAACTAAGAAAATGAAAAAGGGAATCCATCCGGAAGCTTATCGGTTAATAGCATTCAGGGACATGTCCAACGGCTATACCTTTGTTACCCGTTCTACGGTGAATACAAAGGAGACGGTTACGCTGGAAGACGGAATTGAGTACCCGCTCGTTAAGATAGAAATATCCAATACCTCTCATCCTTTTTATACGGGCAAGATGAAACTTGTGGACACGGCAGGACGTGTTGATAAATATATGAACCGTTACAAGGACCATTACGACAAAAAGAAAAAGTAACAGTTTCCGGTTGAAATCGAGCTCCGTTCTCCCAAAGAAAACGGAGCTTTTTGTTTATTTAAGATTATATTTACTTTTACTGTCGGCACAGAAACCTGGTTATAAACCGTTTCGTGTGTCGCAAATCGTGGCACAGCTATTGACAGTAAAGGAGACTATTTTTTTTTGACCAGGGCAACTGACATTTTGTCAAGATCTTTGTTTACTTAAGACACGAAAAAAATTTTATGAGTCGATCCGATCAAAATAAACACGACAATTTGATTATTGCTTCCTCCATCAATGATGACAGCGATTTTATTCCCCTGATTTCGGAAGAAGATGAGGATAGCCTTAACATGACCCAGATCCCGGAAAGTTTGCCGATCTTACCTCTTCGGAATACGGTGCTTTTCCCGGGCGTCATCATCCC
>JAGDMB010000449.1 GCA_017860375.1 Bacteroidota bacterium
TTTTTTACGTCCTAAGCGTGAGGATATTGATAAAAGGATGAGTTTCGGAGAAAAGTTTGCCTCTGGGTATCGGATTTTTGGTCTGATTGTTGTATTGCTAATGCTAGCACTGGGCGTTTATCTTTTGTTCGGTGATTATTTTGACTATATACCGCGGAACACAAGAACAGCGTTTGCCCTGTTGCTGCTCTCGGTCGGAGCATTTCGGATCGTGAATATTGTGTTGAAATATAAAAGAGAAAAAGATGAAATGGAAGACCAATAGATTGGCTTTCGCCGGACTTGCTGTTTTGCTTGTCGCGCTTCTTCTTGCGACCTGCAAACGCGATCCGAACAAAGTGTTGGACGAAACTGCCACCCGCGGCAACATTAAGATCGGGGTGGACGAATCCTTTACCCTGCTGGCGGAAGCCGAATTATATGTTTTCCATTCTATTTATCAGCATGCCCAGATCACGCCCTTATACAAGCCCGAACTGGATGTACGGGATGATTTCATGAACGATTCCGTCCGGATGATGATCACCACCCGGAAACTTACGGACGAAGAAGTGGAATTTCTTAAGGCGAAATTAATTAATCCCCGCACCACAACCATTGCGTATGACGGACTCGCTTTTGTCGTGAACAGCCGGAACAGGGACAGCATGCTGATTTACAATGACTTAAAAGATATTTTCAAGGGAAGGATCCGCAACTGGAACCAGATAAATCCGTCGAACAAGGCGGGAAAAATCGCCGTGGTCTTCGACAACAATAAATCCTCCAGTGTTCGGTATATCCGCGAGAAATTTGAAATACAGGACAGCTTGCCTTCCTATTGCCTTGCTGCCAATAATAATGAGGAAGTCATCAACTTTGTGGAGAGAAATGTCAATGCCCTGGGTGTGGTTGCTGTAAACTGGATCAGTGATAAGGATGACAGCCTTACGAACGGGTTTCTCAACCAGGTTAGGGTGGTTGGCCTGAGCCAGGAATTTGATACGGAAGGAACTTATTTTTATAAACCTTACCAGGCTTACATTGCAGACAAATCTTACCCGCTGGTACGCGAAGTGTACGCCATAAACCGGGAGACTTTTACCGGCTTGGGCAGTGGTTTTATCAAGTACATGTCGATCGAAGGACAGCGGATCGTTTTAAAGATGGGGATGGTGCCTGCAACCATGCCGGTAAGACTTGTGCGTACCCATTCAGAATAATTCTTGAACACCATAAATTCTTTTGCTATGAAAATGTATGATTACCGATTTTTGTTAGGTCCCTGCATACTATTGGTCGGACTTTTCGGGATGACAAACAGGATTAGTGCACAGGACCTTCAGGCAGCACTCAAGCTTTCACAAAGTGAACGCTATGAAGATGCTGATGCAATGTATAAACAAATAATCCAGGCTTCCCCGGCAAACAGCGATGCCTATTTCTATTACGGGGAAAATATTTTGAAGGCATACATTGCGGATCCTTATTCCAATTCGCTGAATGATGTTGCGGTTGAAGCCAATGCCCAGCTCGACAAGGGTGTCAATGCCGATACTTCCAATCCGCTTAATTATATCGGGAAAGGCATGGTTATTTTGCTGGAGAAAAATGATACGGCGGCTGCCGATGTATTTTTCAATAAGGCGGAATGGTCCCTGCCAAAGAAGGCCAAGAAATTCACGGAAAAAAACGTTACTACATTAATTAAACTCGGTGAAGCCCAGCTTTATGCCAAGGAACCACGGTATCAGAAAGCGATTGCTTACCTTGAATCCGCCAAGCTCATTGCCGAAAGCAACACCGACATCTGGGTTACCACCGGTGCGATATATGAAGCGCAGGGCAATGCCTCGGCTGCCATATTCAATTACAACAAGGCGGTCTATATCAATCCGAAACTGGTGGTGCCCCTGGTCAAAATCGGCAGCCTCTATATGCGGTCCAAAAACCTGGAGGATGCCCGCACCAATTTTGAAAAGGCCAGAGAGATTGATTCGACGTATGCCCCTACCTACAGGTGTCTGGGTGAAATGTACGGACTTGCAGGCCTGGATAATTTATCCATATTGAATTACAGGAAATTCCTTGAACTCTCGGGGAACAATATTCCGGCAAAAGTGCAATACCTCATTTCCCTTTTCAAGGCAAAAAGATATACCGAAACCGTTACGGTTGCTGAAGAAATTCTTCAGTACGACAATACAAGGAACTACCTGAACCGGATCGCTGCCTATTCCTGTTATGACAAGAAACCGGCGGACTATGAGAAAGCCAGGACCTACATGGAGACTTTCTTTAAGAATTCTCCCCCCGACAAGATTATCGTCAAGGACTATACCTATTATGGCAGGATTTTGCTGAAACTGAATGACAGCACTCTGACCGACATGGCTTTTACCCAGCTTAAGAAGGGATACCTGATGGATACCACGGATATGGACCTTGTGGCCGATATCGCCCTCAACGCATACGTCAGCAAGAAATACGATATCACCATTGAAATGCTGAACATTAAGGTGAACAATAAAACAGCGGATACCAAGGATTTTATGACCCTTGGC
>JAGDMB010000450.1 GCA_017860375.1 Bacteroidota bacterium
GCTAAAGAATATAAGTCAAATTCAAATAAAATAACTCCTGAACAAAAGGAACTATTCAAACAGATGAAAGAAGGCACTCCATTATATTTTCAGGACATTAAATGTAAAGGACCAGATGGATCAATAAGGTCCTTGGCAACTATGAATTTTAGAGTTGATTAAGGAAATTATGTATACAACGGTATAATCAATAAGGCCTTATTCCCTTATTGGTAATACCGTCGATGATTGGGTTCAAATCATCCCCTGATCATTACCAGCATCATCTTAAACCGTTCCACGGCTTTAAGTGCATGCGGTATATTCGCCGGCATGATGATCACTTCGCCTGCCTGAAGGGTGTTGGGCTTCCCCCCTATAGTAATCTCCGCTTTTCCGTCGAGGATCAGCACCATTGCATCAAAAGGAGCAGAATGCTCCGAAAGACCTTCTCCCTCGTCAAATGCAAAAAGTGTGATTGTGCCTTTCTCGTTTTTTATTACCTGCCTGCTGATAACCGATTGTATTGAATAACCGACGGATTCAGCCGCTACAAATTGTTTGCCTTTTTCAATGGATTGTTCCATATGCTTGTTTTTAGTTGATTGACTTTTTCCTTACATCCATGTTTCCGACAGGATCTCTCCCTTGAGGCTGACTTTTATTGCCTTTACCGGTACTTTCCGGCTGGCAGCCTGTGACGCGTTCATTACCATCTGCAGCAATCCGCCGCAACAGGGCACTTCCATGATCATTACCGTGAGGGTATTCACCAGCGCCTCGTCGATCATCCGGGTTATTTTTTCAATGTAGATGCCGGTATTGGAATCCAGTTTCGGGCAGGCAATGGCCAGGCTTTTCCCCTTCAGAAAGCGCGAATGGAAATTACCCATGGCAAAGGCAACGCAATCCGCCGCGATCACCACATCCGCATTGCGGTAAGAGGCAGAAACGGGATTGATCAGGTGCATCTGCACCGGCCAGTGGCTTAACTGGCTCTGCTGCTCTCCTGCATTCATTTCCCCTCCCGTTGTTTTCGGCTCAAACCTGACAGCCTGTGATCCAGGGCATCCTCCACCCCCCTGATGAGGACCATGTCCCTGATGCACGTCCGGCTTCTGTCCAAGCTGTATACGGGCCCGCACTTTTGGGGTTCCTTCATGAATTTCATTGATGACATCCTGCACCGGGAAAGGAATGCCGGATTCATGATCCAGCAGGTACTTTACTCCCTCCCGCAGGTAGACGGTTTCATTGTGCTCCTTCAGGTGGTTCAGATGGGCAACGACCGTATTCATGCCCTTCTCAACCATGATCTCCATTACTTTGGTCTCGTTATACGCTTCAGCCTCCCTTTTTTCAATGGTGATCGCTCCCTGGGGACAATGTCCCAGGCAGGCTCCCAGCCCGTCGCACATCAGGTCGCTGATCAGCCTGGCCTTCCCATCGATCACCTGCAACGCTCCTTCATGACATCCCGGTACACATAGTCCGCAGCCATCGCACAATGCTTCATCAATTTTTACCATTTCCCGGATCATATTCTGCAATTTTTATTGGTTACTGTTTAATTTTGAACAAAAATAAAAGGATTAAATCTTTTATTTTGTACCATTTGTTACAAACCTGTCTTTTTATGGAAAATTTATTTCAGCTGCTCACGGGGACCATGATTTTCAAAGGGATGGACCAAAATTCGATTGAAAACCTGTTCCGTCAGAAAATATACCGCCTGAAAAAATATGAAAAAGGAGAAGTCATTGCTCAAAGCCATGATGAATGCGACAGGTTGATGATCGTAATCCGTGGTTCGGTGAGGGGAGAAATGACGGATTTTTCAGGAAAGACGATAAAAATTGAAGATATCGGAGTGCCCCGTCCCCTGGCAGCCGGTTTCATTTTTGGGAACAATAACCGTTTTCCGGTGGATATCATTGCCAATGAATCCTCCGAACTGCTGATCTTACCCAAAGAGACCCTGGTGATGATGATGCAACAGAATAACCGGGTATTGAAAAACTATCTCGATGCCATTTCCAGCCGTACCCAGTTTTTGTCCAACCGCATCCGTTTCCTTTCTTTTAAGACCATCCGCGAGAAAATAGCCCATTATATTCTTTCCCAATCCGGTGAGGGAAAGGATAGAATTCTCCTGCCGCAGTCGCAAACCAACCTGGCTGATTTTTTTGGGGTTACCAGACCTTCCCTCGCAAGGACGCTGCATGAGCTGGAAAAGGAAGGGATCATCCGGATTGAAAGGCGGGAAATCACGCTGTTGAATAAAAAAAAATTGAATAACTTGCTGCAAAATACCCCAATGGATAATGAATGAGAATGCACGCATCACGGGAATTCTTTCGGCCATCGTCCTGTTATTTCTGACACTGGCTTTTATCCTTCTGGTTTTCATCTTTCCTTCCGGTGAATACCGGTCTGCGGATCAATTCCTGTCCGCCTATACCAGGTCCCTTGTATTCCCTGTAATACCAAGCTTTTTATTGGTACTGGCCAATATTCCCTTCTTTGTATCCCTTTTCTTTTATGCCAAAGAGCCTGCCAAAGAGCCGGTAAGGCCTTTTGCCCTGGCAGGATTGATCTTCGGTGCCTCCTACGCGGTTTGTTCCGGCATCAATTATTTTATGCAGCTTACCATCGTACCGCAGAATATTCAGCTGGGACAACTCTCCGCGGTTTCGCTGTTGAGCATGCACATCAAAGGTTCACTGGCATTTGCCCTCGATAACCTGGGCTATACATTCCTGTCGGTGAGCTTTCTCTTTTTTTCCGCGATTTTTACGCTTAGAGGATTGCAGGGAACCATCAAAACCGCTTTCATTGTATACGGTATCACAGGCCTGCTGGGAACCACCGGTTATATGACAGGGAATGCATTCCTGGATTCCTTCGTATTCATATCGGCTTTCCCCTACCTGGTTGCGGTTGTACTCATGCTTATCCACTATATCAGGATCTCAGACAAACCGGAATAGAAAAAATGGGGAAATCATCACTACGATCAACGTGCGGATGGCCAAGCCGCCATCAGATAATGATTGATTATCATGACACCGAATGGGGAGTGCCTGTCCACGATGACGCGGTGCTCTTTGAATTTCTTTTGCTTGACTGGTTTCAGGCCGGTCTGAGCTGGCTGACCATGCTCAATAAACGCGAGAATTTCAGAAAAGCCTTTGACGGTTTCGATATTGGAATAGTGGCCTCCTACGACGAAAATAAAATAAACCGGTTGCTGCAGGATAAGGGCATTATCCGGAACCGGATGAAGATAGAGTCAACCATTCGAAATGCCGGAAAGATACTGGAGATCATTGAAAAGTATGGAAGTCTGGATACTTACCTCTGGCAGTTCACGGAGGGCAGAACGATCAAAAATACCTTGCGCACCCTGAAAAATATGCCGGTAACTTCACCGGAATCCGATGCCATGAGCAAAGACCTGAAAAGCCGTGGTTTTGGTTTCTCGGGATCGACTATGTGTTATGCATTCATGCAATCCATTGGTATGGTCAATGACCACCTTGTGCATTGCTTCCGCTATAAGGAATGCATGAAAGGATAATCAGTTCACCCATGATACTTTTTTCCCCTGCAAAGGTTTCGTTTTTCGAAATCTTTCTTTCCACTTTGCCATTATGATAGGATGATTCGTATCGGTTTGGTAAACCTGAGGCGTCGGAAACCCTATTTCTGCAAATGGTGTTCCGCATGATAGGAAGACCTGACCAGCGGACCCGATTCAACAAAAGAAAATCCTTTGGAGAGACCTGCCTGCCTGTAATTTTCAAATATTTCAGGGCGTATGTATTCCGATACCGGCATATGCGTAAGGGTCGGCTGCAAATACTGGCCGATGGTCATGATCTTTACCCCGGCCTGAAGCAGGTCATCCATGCTTTCCAGCACTTCATCCCCTGTTTCTCCAAGGCCGAGCATGATCCCTGATTTTGCAACGGCTCCTTCGGATGCTATATATCTTAGTACCTCAAGGCTTGTATCATATCGGGCTTTGCTTCGGACTTTCGGTGTGATCCTTTCCACCGTTTCGAGATTGTGGGATACGATATCGGGTTTTTCATCAAGGATCTTCCGCAGCAGGTTTTTCCTCCCCTGAAAATCAGGGATCAGCACTTCCATCGTGGTATGCGGATTGACTTCTTTTATTTTACGGATGGTTTCCGCCCAGAGCGAAACTCCCAGATCTTCCAGATCATCCCTGTCGACCGAGGTAATCACACAGTGCTTTACTTCCAGGATGCGTACAGATTCAGCAACCCGGGCCGGCTCCTCCCGGTCCACCGGAAGAGGTCTGCCCGTCGGCACCGAACAGAATTTGCAACGACGGGTGCAGATGTTGCCAAGGATCATGAAGGTTGCCGTACCCCGGTTCCAGCATTCACCGATATTGGGACAGTTTCCGCTGGTGCATATGGTATGGAGGTCATGCCGGCTTACCAGGTTTTTTAGCCTGGAATAGCTTTCCCCGCTGGCCCGTTGCATCTTCAACCAGTGGGGCAGCCTTTTCCGGTTCTCAATGGCACCATCCAACGCATAAGGTTTATGCAAAAATAGTCATTATTTAGGGATCCTGTTCCTGACCATAATCTCCTCTATTCAGGATACCACTCTTTATTTAAGGAATAGCTTGCTTGTATAAGACTGGTTTTCGGAATTGATCCTTACAAAGTATAAACCCGGAGCCAGATTCTTGTTTAAAGAATAGGTATTCTGGTATTGCCCCGGT
>JAGDMB010000122.1 GCA_017860375.1 Bacteroidota bacterium
TGCTCCGGTTGAGGAAACAAAAAGCCGCATCACCGCCTGAAAGCGCTTTAACCCACACTTCAAGGTCGCCATAATCGATGAACTTGAATCCCTGGAAACCAAGTGTATCCTGATTCACAGCAATGACTTCCTTATTGGTAAGGAGATCCCTGGTGTTTTCTTCCATGGACCTCAGGTCATTTCCGGCCATCAGGGGTGCGGCAAGCATACACCACAGGCTGAAATGAGTGCGGTATTCGGTGATGGTCTGCCCGCCATTGCCGATTTCAAGCATATCAGGATCGTTCCAGTGCCCCGGACCTGCATATTCCTCAAGTCCGGCCTGCTTGTCCAGGATCTGAAGCACGCCCAGTCCACCCCAGTTAACGCTGCAATCAAAACAATCCCGGATATCCGCTGTCGTCCTCCACAAATGCCCTGTACCTTTTCCCCATTCCCAGGGTTTGTTGTCCCCCCATTCACAAATGCTGAACACGATCGGCCGACCGCATTCCTGCAAGGCATCATGCATGGTTTTATAGGCTGCCTTTGCATTTTGTCCTTCTTCATTGCACCAGTCATACTTCAGGTAATCGACACCCCAGGCTGCATACTGGCGTGCATCCTGGAACTGATAGCCGCGGCTTCCCGGCCTTCCCTGGCAGGTTGCGGATCCGGCGCATGAATAAAGACCGAATTTTAGTCCTTTGGAATGGACATAATCCGCCAGTGCTTTCATCCCGGAGGGGAAACGCACAGGATCAGCCACGATATTGCCGGCACTGTCACGGTCAACCTGCCAGCAATCATCGATAACAATGTATTCGTACCCGGCATCACGCATGCCGCTCTTTACCATGGCATCCGCCATTTCTTTGATGAGGTCTTCACTCACATTGCAGCCAAACTTATTCCAGCTGTTCCATCCCATGGGAGGGGCAGGGGCAAGCTGTTCAAAGGATTGCGCCTTAATCCCGGAAAGGCAAAATGAGGTTAAAAGGATCAATAAACCAGCGATCTTTTTCATGGGTTCATATAAATTATTTTTTCAACATGCAAATTCCCGTTTAGGGTTGTCTTAAGAATGTACACCCCGGGTTTAAGTCCGGCGGCATTCAGATCGATAGTGCAATCCAGCTTCCCTGATTCATCCGAAAAGACCACCCTGCCGTCCTGGTTAATGAGCTGCACCTGCATTGCCCCGGTAGATGCATGACCAAGGTATTCAACGTGTATATAGCTGCTTGTTGGATTGGGATATACCGACCAGCAAGGTCTCTCAGCCAAAGGATCATCGGAAGCATAAGGCCCGTCATCCGCAAAGGGAGAACCATGGGTTTTAGTGGAAAGGGTCCAGTAGGAATAGTCATTCGGATCACCGGTCGGGTCGATGTTAACGGAGACCAGGGAGGATGAGCCGTCCGCTGCTTCAGGCCAGGGCATATGATCGTCATAGGTAAAGGAGAGGATTTCTTTTCCGTTCCTGTCGGTCAGCAGGACATATTCCCCGCTATTGCTGAAATTTCCGCTGAAATTTCCACTGGCGACCATCCCAAACCGGTGATAAAAACTTTCTGGTTTGGCAGCAATCACATAAAATCCTTTCGGGGGAAGCATCATGTATTCCGGAACCGTAAAGTTTACCGCTGAATCCAGCTTCAACCCTGAAATATTCAGGGCGGTCGATCCGGTATTTTTAAATTCAATGAATTCGAAGTTTTTGTCGTCTGTTGTATCAGAACCCTGGACTTCTTCCTGCGGGTGATAGGCAAGTTCGGTCACTTTCAGGTTGGAATAGTCTTCATCCGATGCAAAGAAATAGACTTGCCTCAGGGGGCTCCATTCATTTTCAAGTTTTACCCTGGCATTCAAAATTGTGGAACCACCGATGGGGATCTCTGCATGATTTCCCGATGCAAAAGCCCTGTCGGAAATAATTCCTCCTATACCGCGTGGATCCGAACCATCCAGGGTATAATACATCGTACCGGAGGCATTCGGATTGTCAACCGACAGTACAAAATCATCCGTAATAACATAGCTTTGATCTGCAAGGGGAGAACCTGCCCGGGATACGACCGGAGGATCAAAATCAGAATAAAGTCCCGCATCCTTCATTTGCTCAATCACAATACCGGTGCGCACAGGAAAATAATCGGCATACATCTGCTCTATTTCAGGTATCCAGTCTTCATCCCTGGTACGTGAAGGTGATATCTGTGAATCTCCCCAGCGCGCTGATTCGGCTATAATGGCCATTTCAATTTCATCCGCCCTTTTTGTAAACCGTGCAAGGGTTTTGGAAGGTGAAAAAATCCCTTCTTCACTGAAATACCGAAATGCTTTATCCCTGAAAAGGTTCCGGTATTCTGCATTGGCGGTAAGTTTAAAATGTAACCACTGAGGCTGAAAACTGTAAGCATCGGCGCAGGACATATTGGGTATATCCACCCGGTTTTCATAAAGGCCGTCACTGTAATTATTGGTAACGAACAGGGAATGCTCTGAATCATGGGCAATGATCCTGTAGCCCATACTAAGGTTTTTCCGGTTATAAATGGCAAAAAAGTTATTGGGCATATCGTTATTGTGCCAGGAGGAAACAGGTGCATCGAAATTGCCGGTATAGAAAATCATCAGCATATAATCGATAAGATTGTCGATATCCACCAGAACCCTTGTATTTGCGATGTTATTGCCGTATTCATCTTTACCCATCAGGCCAAAATAATCTTTGTTGCTGGCAAATCCTTTTCCGCACAGGCCATATAATTCATTCCATGCGTCCATATTGCCGTCGGTAACGGCAATATAAAACGGCCATCCTACAGGTTCCACCTTGATCACATCATAATCATCTTTAGCATCCCCGAAATACGATTCGGCATAACTGGCTTCAGGCCTTTCTTCCGACTGATACAATCCCCAGTACATACCGTTCAGATAAAGATGGTAATACCGGCTGCGGGTATAAGGTTTCCCCTGATCACGCTGGGAATCGCGTGAGAAAACCTCCCGTACGAATGTGTTTCTCGCACCATCGGATCCTCCGTCCTTGCTCCACGAATAATTCTGTTCGGTCCGCAGGTCGAGGTTTTTAAATTCGGAGACACCTTCCGTTCCGAACAAGGGAAATTCAAGTTCCGGCAATCCGTAATCGTAATCAAAAAACAACCGGAAGGAATGCTTCGGATTGCTGCCGTAGCGGCTGGATCCGCCCCGTATCCTCACTCCTGCATCGATCTGAAATCCTTCACTGCCATCGGGATTAATCAGCTCAACGGAGCATTCCCTTTCCCATTCCTTGCCCTGCATATCGGCATTGACATAGATGCCGCGGGCGGCATCAAAGAGATTATCCAGATCAGTGGTCAGTGAAAGGGAAGGAATTCCGAGCAGTGCGTCATCGATTAACGAATTGTACCGGCTATCGTTTACCACGTCAGGTGCCATATCATAATCTATCCGTTGTCCGTTCACATCCGATGATGGCCATCTGCCGCCTGGATAGGTCTGGGACATAACTTTATCGGTAAAGATGAAGGTTTTGGCCTGCGGAAGGGAAGGCAAATAGCCTTCTTTGAACAGACTTGCCCTGACAATAAAGGCAGGCGTTTTTCCCCGTCCTGCAGCATTGTCCGGATCCACATGAAGAATCACCGGGGAGTTTGCGGTATCACTGGTTTTTGAGGAGACTGGATTGCTCCCGTCAATGGTGTAAATAATTTTATAACTGTTGTCAGGTGTTGTCAGGGTCAGGTTAAAAGGACTGCCATAAAAACCGGCAACGTGACTGAAAAATACAGCCGTGGTTTCAGATAAAGCAATTTCGGGATAAGCATACCAGGAGAAGTCCATATAAAAATCCGAACTGTAGGTTCCGGCGTTAAAACCCTGCACAGCGATAACGTTATTTTCTGCCCACATGGGAATTTCGGAAATGTCAACCGAAAACCGAATGACTGTTCCGTATTCTTTTGCTGCCGGGGCTACTCCATCGGAGGAAAGCACCTCCGGAGCATTATACCTTGCGATTTCCACGCCGTTTAACCATATCACGAATCCATCATCATAGTTGGCTTCAAAAACCATTCTGGAAAGACTGGATAAATTGCCGGCAGGGAATGATCTTCGAAGGTACAATGTGGAATAGTTGTCTTTCATGTCGCTCAGAATTGTGCCTCCGGAACCGTCTGTGTATCGGAAGGGGGCAATTCCTTCACTCCAGGCGCCATCGCTGTATTCATTGGAGAACCAGTTGGCAGGTAAACTACCAGCATCCTTTCCTTTCAGATATTTCCAGGTGGACCGAAAAGGAACACTTACCTGTGAATTTAGTGTTATGCTAAAAGACAGTAACAATATGCCTGTAAAAAAGAAATGAATATGTTTCATGAAATACCTGAAATTGAAAAAATTAAATAAACTATTCAACAAATCAACAAATCAACAAATCAACAAATCAACAAATCAACAAATCAACAAATCAACAAATATTTTAGTATGCCATAATTTTCATTGAAAACACTTTCTGCTCCGTTTCCAGCAATAAAATATACGCGCCTTTTTCCTCAAGCCTCAACTCTGCGGACGAAACCTTGTTGAGCCGACGGGTCTGCAGGATTTTTCCTTCCATGCTGATCAACTTTGCAGACTGCAGGGATTCATTATTATTACCGGTTATAAGGACTTTCCTTTCACCGGAATTGTAACATACTGTATAGGGATTGTCATCCTTTACCGGAACAAAACCGGTAACCGGACCTGCCACTTTTGCAGGACGGGTGGCATTCATCAGTTCAACAACACCCTGCGCCGTGAGGGCTGAATCAAATAACTGCATATTGGCAATGTATCCCGAATAGGTTTCACCACCGGCACCGGAAGCTCCGATTCGTATTGTACTTCGGGCAACAAATAAATTGATAGGCAACTGGGTGTTCAGTTCACCGTCAACATACACGTTTTCCAGCATGCCGTCGAAAGTAACCGCAATATGGTGCCACTTTTCCTTTACCGGTACCGTTTTATAGGGGAGGTCGACATAACCGTCGCCGTGCGCGACAGCCCCGAACGGGCCTCGTCCGTACATCAGTGCTGCGTAGGATGACTGCAGCATGTTGTCACGTGAATTCCATACGATCAGGCACTCACCGCTTCCTACAACCGGATTGTAAACCCATCCTGCAGCCGTATAGGCTGAATTCCAGTCCAGGCTCGGGGGTGCGATCTCGCTTAACCTGAGATGGCTTTTTCCGTCAAAATATACTGCTTTCACGCTGTCTATCCAGCTTATCACCGGTGTTCTTGTCTTAAGGAATTTGCCACCCAGGGCACCGTTATTCGGGAGACTGTCCACGGTAGTTCCAAAGGTGGTTGTGTCAATATTCAGATCCACCAGCAAACGGTTTGTGATAATCGCACCGGGCCCTTCTGCAATTTCCTTGTTCTGAAGGACAGGAACTTCAAACAACTCCTCATACACCTTTATGTTCCAGATCGCTGCATACATGCCGGCCTTTTCCGTTCCGGTTATGGTAATCCTCACATACTGTGCCTCCGTATTGTAATCATCGATCATGGGACTTCCGCTGCGGCGATTGGCGGTTTTGTCTGCAAACAACAACCAGCTGATGCTGTCGGATGAATACTCAATTTTGTACTGATAATAAAAGGTCGGATATTCAAACTGGGTCATTATTCGTTTTATGGCAACCGTATTGCCCAGGTCAATGGTGAGGGATTGGGGCAAGATACCGTTTCCGGCTTTCCACATTGTACCATTGTTATCATCCACTGCATACCCGGGCAAATATTCATAATCCGCTTCGCCGGCAAATTTTGTGGCCGCAGCAACAAGATGATATCGGGAAGAGGCTGATGCATCCGCCTTGTATGCCAGGTTTGGAAAAGGAATCTGGTTGGTACCCAGGTAGCCGATCCCTTTGTGCGAAGCATTTATTTTCCGAAGGGTACTGTCGTTCTCAAAGACAAGACTGTCGGCGCAGATCTGCCGGAATTCGCCCCCTGTACTGTGCGGATTGTCATGCCGGTGATATACAATATAATAATTCTCGCCCTCCTGCAAAACCGAATGATGACCGGGCGAATCAACTGTACCATCTGAACTGGTTTCCACAAGCGGATTGTTCAGACCCTCTTTGTAGGGCCCGGTGGGATTGCTGGCAAATGCATACCGCACCGCATAGGAGCTTAAACGGCAATCCCCCGATGAATACATGAGGATATACCGGTCATTCTTTTTCAGTGGATAGGCTCCTTCAAAGGCATTCGGAATCTGTGCGATAGGGATCAGGCCTTCTTCTTGTATGGTCATCATGTCTTCAGGATCGATCTTCGCCCAACCCATGCCGTCGAAGGATGTACACCAGGTGCCAAAATAGGAATATAGCGTTGAATCGTTGTCCCACAGGTATTGTGCATCCAGGGCAGGAAGTCCTTCTGCACTGGTTCCTGCTGGTATAACGGCCTCTCCGTTATTGAGTCGTGTCCATGGTCCTATGGCAGAATCGGCAACATATCCGTAAATGTTGCATCCTTCCTGGCAATTTCCCTGATAATAATAGAACCTTCCGTCTTTTCCCTTCACCACATCCGGTGCCCAGCAATTGGTGAGCCCTTCAGGCAGCGGTACCTCCATCTCATAATTGTACCAGTTGACAAAGTCTTTGCTGATCCAAACCTGAGGCTCGCCCGATGCCAGTTTTATCCCGTCGGTGGTTGCATACAGGTAATAGGTGTCACCGAATTTCTGAATGGTCGGATCGGCAAAATATCCGGGCACCAGCGGATTGAAATTGCCTGCTGCTGTATAGGTCGTATCGGCCTTCAGCGAGGTACTGAAAGCAATTGACAGCAAGAGAGCTGTCATATGTATCCTATTCTTTTTCATTTCCATTTTTTAATCGTATTCATATTCTGGCGTCCCGCAAAAAGCAGGACCCGTATCTTTCTCCTGTCAAATTATTCCACCACCAGCTTGAAATTTTTTTGCCGGGTGGGGGTTTTCACCATCACGATATACAAACCTTCTTTCAGCCAGGCAGAAGTGCTTATCTGAACAAAATTTCCGTTTATGTTTCCCCTTCGGTATCGTGAAATTCCATTGTAAGCAGCCCATTTTGGGGCAGGGGATTGGGATACAGGATCAGGTCAAGGTCAGGGCTGACAACCTTTTTACTTACAGTCACCGTGTCCAGTATCACCTTATTCCAGTCGTACCATTTGAGGTTAATGCTTGCAGTTCGCTCAACACCCTCGATGGGTTGGATTCGGTAATCATAATGAGCGGTACGCGTGACTTCTCCATGGTAGATATAATCCGTATTTGTAATTACGGCGAAAACCACTCCGTTGGCCGGCGCTTTTTCGAGCCGTAAGCTGCAATCCCCGCCGAATACAGGATTACTGTATACCGGGGTTCCGGTGGTGTCACGGTAGCATAGCTGGCAGGTCATGTTGGCCGCAGAAGGCTGGAAATTAACAGTTACCCTGTCACCGGTCACATGCAGGGGTATCTGGTTGGCACCCGACCAGCCGGGAGTTGTCCGGTATTCGGGTGTAAGCAGTCCGGTGCTGTCTGCAGTTGTTTTCACATAGGGTGTGGCATACCATACTTCAGGGGTAAGCCAGGTGGGCTTCCACTCAGATTTGATTGCTATTCCGAAATAGGAGTCAAGAAGGTCCAGGATTGCACCGGTCCATTCTCCCATATCGACCAGGGCTTGCTTTGCACGGTATTCCGTGATCAGGCGTCGCATCTGGAAATCGCC
>JAGDMB010000451.1 GCA_017860375.1 Bacteroidota bacterium
TTCGGGTGGCCTGAATGAAAGCCGTTTCATTGCGGCTCAGGTCGGATGCATCCTCACCGTTTGCCGCATAGCTTCCCATCGCATAATCCCTGAAATCAAGCTTGCCCGGAGTCGGATTGTTGTTTGTGATGCCAAAAAGCTCCTGGTCCCCGTCTTTATAATCCGGAAGACCAAAAAGACCTTTTGACACATGAGTCCCGTGTGATGTATGCTGGTACGCAATATGCAGATTATTCCGGGCTGCAGTAATGTATTCTTCCGGAATGCTTCTCAGTACATCTTCTTTGGCCACCGGATAGCTTGCGATGTACCCGCCGGTAATTTCCGGATCATATTCGTTGTCTTTTTCACAACCCTGAAAAAAACAAGAGCTGACAAGCAGGAGCGGAAATAATGCAATGGGAGTTTTCATGACGATTGATTTTACGTTTGACCATTAACGAAGAGAAACCTTTGGTTCAAGACTTTGCAGGTTTTATTTTTACCCGCAACTGAAACTATATACGGCAAATGCGGACGAATTGTTGCAGCACACCCATCGAAAACAGCTTCCCGTTTTACCGAATTAATTCGTACTTTTATCCGGCTTGTTGAAGATCAGCCTATGCATTCCAGGGAAGCCATGTATTACGAAACAGCAGGCGAAAAAGTTCGCTGTCTGCTTTGTCCGCACCAGTGCCTGATTAAAGAAGGCGGAACCGGGATCTGTCATGTCCGAAGGCATGAAAAGGGAAAATTATATACCGATGTATACGGGAAGCTGTCCGCCATCAATTTTGATCCCATTGAAAAAAAGCCGTTGTATCATTATTTTCCAGGCTCTGTCATTTTATCGATCGGGACGGTGGGCTGCAATATGCATTGTCCGTTCTGTCAGAACTGGCAAATCTCACAGACGCCGGCAAAAAGCTTTTCCTTTCGCGATGTGTACAGCGCTGGCGATATTCTGCAAATCGCCCGATCAAAGAAACAAAACATCGGGGTGGCATACACCTATAACGAACCCGTTATATGGATCGAATATGTTCTGGATGTGGCCCGGCAGATCAGGGGTGCAGGAATGAAGAACGTGATGGTCTCGAACGGATTCATCGCTCCTGCTCCACTTGATGAGTTGCTTACCTGTATTGACGCATTTAATATTGACCTGAAATCATTTTCAGACGATTTTTACCGGAATGTTTCAGGGGCAAGGCTTGAGCCTGTTCTTGCCTCATTGAAAAAAATTGCGCAATCGGAAAAGCATCTTGAGATCACCAACCTGGTTATTCCGGGATACAACGATAAGGAGGAGGAATTCCTGGCCATGGTGAAATGGATTGCCGGTGAACTGGGAAAGGAAACCGTTTTGCATTTGTCTAGGTATCATCCCATGTATAAGATGGAGCAGGAGGCAACGCCGTCAGACACCTTGCGTAAACTGGCTGAGACAGCGGAGAAATACCTGTTGTATGTGTATGTCGGGAACATCGAACTGCAGGATTACCGGGACACAAAATGCCCGAACTGCAATGCCGTTGCGATTAAAAGGTCGGGATACCATACCGAAATGAAAGCCATCGATGAAAATGGATCCTGCCTGTATTGTCATAAAAAAATAATCCGCAATTATTCCTAAATTTCGGGGTTCTTTGTAACGAAAACCGAACCCGGTCGTCTAATGGTTGTGTAAACTAATTTTTGCCCTATGTTTGCCAGTTTTCTAAAAACCGCCATCCGCAACATATTTCGTCACAAGTCTTACGTCCTTATTAATATCATCGGCCTTTCGGTTGGTATAGCCTGCAGTTTGCTTATTATGCTGTTCATCCGGCACGAACTCAGTTTTGACAAGTTCAACGAAAAGTACAACCGTATTTACCGCATTATTCTCGAAGGGAAAATGGGGGAAACGGAAATCCAGGGAGCGTATACACCGGCACCTATGGCAAAAACCCTGGTTGCCGATTTTCCGGAAGTCGAAGCGGCCATTCGCATGGAACGGTGGAACGAAGTGTTGTTCCGGATCGAAGACAAGAAATATGTGGAAAAAAATGTAATGCTGGCCGATTCCTCTTTTTTTGCTGTTTTCTCCATACCTCTGCTTCGCGGGAATCCGGGCAAAGTGCTGGCAGAACCTCATACCTTGGTCCTTACGGAAAAAATTGCCAGCAAATATTTCGGTAAAGAGGATCCCATCGGCAAACAACTCAGGATAAACAGCGACACCAGTATTTATACCGTCACGGGTGTGATGGCAGATGTTCCGGAGAACAGCCATTTCGAATTCAACATTTTAATGTCGTTTCTGTCGCACTGGAGGGCCAAGGAGGAGTCCTGGCTTTCCAACAGTTTTGCAACCTATGTCTTGCTAAAGGAGGGAGCTTCTGCAGAGGAATTTGAGAAGAAAATGCCGGCACTGGTTGAGAAATATATTGGTCCCCAGGTAGTGAAAACCCTTGGAATTGACCTGGAACAGTTTGCGGCCACGGGCAACCGCTACGGCTTTTTCGTGCAACCCCTTTCGGACATCCATCTCAATCCTTCCATTATTTATATTTTCACCCTGGTTTCCCTGATCATTATAATTGTAGCCTGCATCAATTACATGAACCTTGCCACAGCCCGGTCGGTAAACCGTTCCAGGGAAGTAGGGATGCGGAAAGTAGTGGGTTCATCACGCCGCTTGCTGGTCTGGCAGTTTCTGCTCGAATCCGTTATTCTCTGCCTGATTTCGCTGGCTTTCGCCCTGATTCTCGTTGAACTTGTGATGCCGTATTACAATAACCTGCTTGAGATAAAACTGAAGATGCAGTATTTTGACCGGTGGTACACCATCCCCGGACTGCTTTTACTCGCCCTCCTTATCGGCATTTTTTCCGGCAGCTATCCCGCCCTATTTCTTGCTTCCTTCAAGCCGGTGTCCGTATTGTATGGAAAGCTGAACATGGGCTTTTCCAGTGTGCAGATTCGAAGGGGTCTGGTTGTGCTGCAATTTGTGATCACCATCTGTCTTATTTTCAGCTCTATAGTCATTTACCGGCAGATCCAGTACATGGTAAACAAGGATCTTGGTTTCCACAAGGAAATGCAGTTTGTCATTTCAAGAACCGATGCCCTCAGAAAAAAA
>JAGDMB010000123.1 GCA_017860375.1 Bacteroidota bacterium
TGAAGCGAACTTACAGGACTCAAGATATGCATCCGCAGGGTGGGATCTCCTGACAAACTGGTTATGGTGCCATTCCAGTTAACCCCCCACTGATCCCATTGTTCATATGTACTCAAATTATTATTATTCTGTGTCTTAAGCAAACCATATCCAAGCGTTTCACCCATTCCCATTTGATGGTAGTAATAATATGGAAACCCTTCAAAGACAAAGCAGCTAAGTATCCAACTTTTGGAAGCCAGGGCCGAACGGATAAGGTTATTTTGCGAATCCCAATCGGGAAAATAGCTGCCGTCAAGGCCTGTAAATACAGTTTTCAGGCATTCCTTGACGAAGTCTTTTGTGCTTACTACCATGCTGCAAAAATCCCAGGCTCCCCCGCTGTTTCCGCTTGACCATATATAACTGTCCACTTTCATATCCGTAACATAATCGCCTGCATTCACGCTGGGTGCATTGAGCAGCGCCGTATGATTACGCCAGGGGCCGGCTCCGTCCAGGTATTTGTTTTGTGCGTAAAAATTATCATCTATGAGGGACTGAAGCTTCGGATCAATTAATTTGTGCCTGAAATTATGATCCTTGATCAGGTAATTTCTCAGAAGCTCTGTTTCTGTCTGAGGAAAAGCCGGAAGATCATATAAATCGATCCGCCCAACTGCCAGTGAGATAGTTACATTGGGCATGGTATCCAAATCAAATTTTCCGTCTCCGGCGTGATTCCAGTTTTCAGGCCGCACGGAATTATCGGGACAGCTGCCTGTATCTGTCCATTTTTTTTCGTTCATGGCGCCGTAATACATATCGGCCGGCCATGCCCCGTTATGATTACTGGCATGACCGTCCCAGGAAAGAAAACCAGAATAGGGTACGGGTACATGCCCAAAAAGAAGAATGGTTTTTACATTTGTTGTATCAGAATAATAAAAGTCCCTTATAATGCTTTTCACATAATTCACAGTTGTATTCCGGGCGATATCCTTGCGAATAATATCCCAACCGTCGCCGATAAGATCGTTTTCCAGCCCGGTTAGTTCACTTTTCAAACTATCCACAAATGAACTGTCCACAAGCAATATTACCTTGCCACGGTATTCGGTTTCCCTGCATTTTATTCCGGCGTTCACATAGGTTACGATAGGGAATATACTGTCTAATACTGTAGTGCCGTATTTTTCTATTCTGTATTCGTATACAATACCAATATCCACATTATTATCGGTAAATTCCGTTGCAATGGCCGGGAGTGTGGCAATGGCATCGCCCCATGCTGTCGCCTCCGGGCTTTTCCGGTACACCGAAATGACCGAATCGCCCTGAATAGGCTTCCATTGAAATGAAATGGCTGGTGGTTCTTCGGTAACGGAAGTGGTTAACTGTACGGCATAGTCCCATACTCCTTGTCCTTTTGCATAACCAAGTATAAGAATAAGACACAAGCCGATAATCACAGGTTTTCCAATGGTTTTCATAGGTTGAATTATAAGGTGGTTTTAACTAATATTTACTTGGCTCCCTCCGTGAAGCAGAGGGGAAAGACAGATGAAAATGGAAAGGAGAATGAAAAGGAACACGTAAAGCTCTCATAATCAGAAAGCATATATTACTATACTGCAATATACAACATCACACCTCTATAATTCAAGTTTTTACGTTGTTTTTTGATGAAAAAATCAATGAGCCCATAAGGTTATTGAAACCTCTCGGATAATTCAATAACCTCAGCAACTGAGCATGATTTACCTATTTGTTCAATTTACTTAAAGAAATGGACAAACAGGATTGATCTTATCACGAAATGAACAGATCCTGCTTATCTGTCCAATATTTCGTAAAAAATAAGTAAAGATGAAAAAGATAGCAGCCGAGCGTTTCAGGATATTGAAAAGCAATTAATACTGCTGCCTATGCTGATGCTTTCTTCCTGCGTGAACCCCGGAAAGCAAGAATGATCGTTAACAGCAGAACTACACCGAGCCCGATTGAAAGAAACAGGAATGTACGGCTGCGGTTCTGTTCCTTCATGTATTGCTTGTTGAGGGTGCTGATATACAGATCGGCAACCTTTTCGTTTCCATCCTTTTCCACCAGATCTTTTCTTTTTAAGGCTTCCTCGCTTAATTTGGTAAGGATCTCCTGTGTCTTTTCATTGTCCAGGTCCATTTCATTCTCAGAAACCGGAAACTCAATACTTACAGAAGCCATATTCATCGCATCGAGTTCATTCTGCATTTCATCCGACTTTTCAAATTTCTTGGCAGCGTCATACACGGCTGCAAGGGCTTTCAGGTTCTTGGCCGAAAGCGCCGAAAAATTCAGGCTGTCGGAGATTCGTTTGCTTTTTTCGTAAAATTCAAGCGCCAGATCATGGTCACCGGAACGCCGGTAAGCATTGCCCATATTAAACATGGTCACGGCCCTTCCGTATTCATACTCGCCGGGAATTTTCGAGGCCAGCGAACGCTTGTAATAGGAAATGGCATCCTCGTATTTGTTGTTGATAAACAACAGATTGCCGAGGTTGTTCAGGGTCATGGCCGCTTATTTTTTATTCCCTGCCTCATTCAGGTTCTTGAGCGATTACTTAAAGAACTTTTGTGCCTCCACCACGTTTACCATTTCGTAATGGGCTACGCCAAGCTTGTTGTAAACAGGTCCCAATGCTTCTTTCATGTTCAGTTTCTGGATGATCTTCACGGCTTTCTCATAGGAAAGGATGGAACTGGTGAGAATTTTCTGTTTGTAATACACATTGCCCAGGTCATCCATGACGTCTTTCAGTCCGGGTTCATCCTTGATGCTGTCCTTCAGTTTGGCAGACTTCTGGTAATAATCAATGGCGTTTTTATAATCATACGTGGTCTCGTAAACGCCGGCGATGTTTGATAATACCTTGGATGCTCCGGCTTTGTCACCCGATTTTTCTTTGGCCGACAGCGACTTTTCATAACTGTTGATGGAGTTCTGAAAATCACCGCTGGAGTAATATGCATCGGCCATTTCTTCATACACACTCGATACATTTTCCTGTGGACCAAACTCTTCTTCTATTTCAACAGCTTTCTGATAGTATTTAATGGCAATTTCCTCATCCTTGGCTTTCCGGAAGGCATCGGCAATTTTCCGATACACGGAAGACCGTGCCAGCATATCCTTGCCTTGCTCAACCCTTTTCAGTTCATCTGCAAAGGCATCAAAAATAGACTTCCGGATACTGTCTCTTTTGGTTTGCTGCTGACGACCCTGGAGGAATTCGTTAAACTCGGCCTTTTCCTGTTTGGCAGGTTGGGTCACTTCAGCGGAAGTCTCCTGTGCTTTCTTTAACTCTTCCTGCTCCTGTTTCCGGGCAAGCTCGACTTTTTTCTTAACCTCAGCCAGTTCTTTCTCGCCCAGGGTAGCTTCAATGCCCTGCATTTTCAACCGGGGATATTCTTCGTAAGGCATCAGTTCGGAAGCCTTTTCGTATTCAAACATGGCGGCGGCATAATTTTTATCCGCCAGGAACTTATCCGCTTTCCGGATATGGTCCTTATAGACAACCTGCCTGTCATCCTGCCGGATCGCGGCACCGGGGGAAAACGAATTCCCGGAAAGTTCATACCCATCCCACACCAAAAAGGAAACAACCACGAAGGTCAACAACGCTGTGCATGACTTTTGAATTTTCATCCGTATAAATTTTATTTAATTACTAACCATAAGGAACCATAAAGTAAATATCAAACCAGGGGATAAGGATAATATGCCCCTGCATTCAAATCATCCGCAAATTTCAGAATAAGTTGGAATATTTTTTTATAAAGATATGAATCGTTTTTAACCAAAGCGCATTTAAGTGCGAATTGCGTAAGGCGTAATTTGGGTATAATTATTTCGCTCGGATTCACTTTTTTTTGTTAATTTGCAGCTACCCTCTGCGGGCTAAATACAAATTTTATGGAGCATAACAGGGAACTGAAATCGAAAAAAATAATGAGCAGCATCCTCACCGGTGTAAGGACTTCCCGATCAAAACTGGGCAATAAATTAAGCATGGCCATTGCAAGCCTGCTTTTGCTGTCCCTCATGATTCTCATAGTGATTGCCGGTTTGAAGCAGCGGTCTGCTTCCATTTCGACGGCTTACAAAACCTTATCGCTGACGGAGAATATAAAGAAACAATATCTTGAAGACGAGCTGAACCGCCTGCAGAACCAGCTCCGTTTATTTGTTACGGACACCCGTACGTCGGGTGCATTCAGTTCGCTGTTGCAGGCATTCAGGGATCTTGAATCGGATAATTTTTATACAGCCGAAGCCAGTACGATGGAATCGATCCGGCAAAAGCTGGAGAACTATTACATTACCCAGGTGATACCTGCAATTGAGGAAAAGACAGGGGACAGGCCGGATCCGCAGGCTTATCTTTCGGATGATCCAAAGCAGACCATTCTTAAGTTTTTATACCTGGCTTCCAACAGCCAACCGCTGGACCAGAAGCAGGAGATACTGGGTGCGGGCGACGGCAGCCTTTATTCCGGCCTGCATGTCATGCATCAGCCCTGGCTCCTCACCTATGCGCATCAAAACAAGATCTCCGACATCTATTTCATTGATTCACGAAGCGGGTATGTATTCTATTCCTTAAAAAAATATCCCGATTTCGGAACCAACTTGTTCACCGGCCCTTACAGGAGCAGTTTTCTCTCCGATGCTTTTCGCCGTTCTATTTCAGAGCCATCGCACTCGGCTGTTGTTTTCTCGGATATGGACCGTCGTGTTCCGGGAATAATCCCGCCCTGTTTTTATATTTCCACGCCTATAGCGCAGGGGAATCAGGTGATCGGTGCCGTTGTGTTCAGCATTGAAGTCAATGGTCTCGACCGGCTGATGTCCGCAAATGCATCCACCGGATCCGATCCGGGAACGGGATTTTCAAGCTTTCTCATTGGCAGTGACCGGAAATACCGGAGCAATGATCCGGATTTTCTCACCGATAAAGCACAGTACATCAAAAGGCTTGCGCATTCCAGGATTTCGGCGGATGAGGCCGTGAAAATCGAAAAATCTTCCTGCACTGCCATGAATCTTCATGTTTCGGATGATGCCTTTCCCGATGCAGGTCTCGGGTTATCCGGACAGGGTAAGTTGATTACCCCTTCGGGCACACGTGCCTTGTGTTCTTATACACCTGTGATCCGGCCCGGACTGGACTGGATCCTTGTCACTCAGGTTTCCCTGTCGGAAGTTCTCCGGCCCGCCTCTTCCCTGGTGCGTATTTTAATTATCGCAGGCCTGGCAATGCTGCTGGCAGCGATTTTAGTCAGCATAGGCATCAGCCGCACCCTGACCGCACGCATTGAAAATCTGCACGGATCGTTATCCTCGCTGGTATACAAAAAGGATGCAGCAGGATCTCAAATCGTGACAGGAGATGAAATCGACCGGGCAACAGCGTCCGTTCATGAGCTGAAGGAAAGGATCGGTGAGGCAGCTCTTTTTGCCACACAGCTTACCGAAGGAAAGCTCGACACGGAATTTTTCGCCGGAAACGAAAATGACAGCATGGGTATTTCCCTGAATAAACTAAGGGAAAGCATGATCAAAACCCGTGTGGAGGAAGAAAGCCGGAAAACAGAGGACGATATCCGCAACTGGACTGCACAGGGGATAGCCATGTTCAATGACATCCTGCGGCAGGATAATAACGACATGAAAAAACTTTCATTCAATGTCATCAAAAACCTGATCCAATACCTTAACGCAAACCTGGGAGGTTTCTTTCTGCTTGAAGAAAACCAGGACGAAGGACAATACCTGAATCTGATTTCGGCTTATGCCTATGACCGTCAGAAGTTCCTGCAGAAAAAAATAAAGATTGGAGAGGGACTTGCAGGCAATTGCGTGCAGGAAAAGCAAACGGTATATTTACGGGATGTTCCAAAGAATTATATGGAGATAAAATCCGGGCTGGGTGGTTCCGCGCCGCGCAGCCTGTTGATCGTGCCGTTGAAAAAGGAGGAGCAGATTACCGGAGTGGTGGAGATCGCCTCATTTAATGAATTCCGCAAACACGAAATTGATTTCGTAGAGAAAGTAGCGGAAAGCATTGCGGCAACCATTGTGACGGTAAGGCTGCATGAGCAGACATCCATGTTGCTGGAAGAATCCAAAAAGCGGTCGGAAGAAATATCGCAGCAGGAAGAAGAGCTTCGTCAGAACCTTGAAGAGCTGAAGGCTACGCAGGAAGAGATGGCACGGATAAGGAAAGACGAAGTGGAAAAAGAAAGGGAGCGGAGAGACAGTGAAAAAGCCATGATGGAAAAGCTGGAAGAACATCAGAAACTGTTGTCAAAGGAAAAATCACTGCTCGACGCTTTGCTGAACAACGTACCGGAAAGTATCTATTTTAAGGACCTTCAGAGCCGTTTTATCCGATTCAGCTCGTCCATGCTGAGGCTTTTCAAACTCGAAAAGCCGGAAGACCTTCTGGGCAAGTCGGATTTCGATATGTTTGACGAGGAACATTCCCGGCCTGCCTATGAGGACGAGCAGAAGATCATCAGGACCGGCGAGGCCATAGTGGACAAGATCGAGAAAGAAGTTTTGCCCGACGGCCGGGTGAATTATGTGAATACCACCAAAATGCCGCTGCGCGATGAAAGCAGCAAGATCATAGGAACATTCGGGATATCAAAGGATGTAACCGGTTTTGTGAATATGCAGCATGAAATCGAAAAGAATAAGTCGACAATCAAAAGCAAGGAGGAAGAGATAAAAATGCTGCAGGAGGAGATCAAAGAACTGAAAAAAAGCCTGAAGAAGTCATAAGAACTCCGGCATACAAGCATTTCAAACTGTCTCTTTAAATAAACCAAATCCTCCGGCAGGCTTTTTGGAATTCTTTTTTAAATTTGCAAACCCAAAAGTATTTGATGATTTGTTGATTGGGGTGCAGAATATAGGGAGTTAAGTGTTGGGATTTTATGGGTTAAATATTTTTTACATGCTGTAAGATTAAATCCCAAGGTCTTTAAATCATCCAATCATCCAATCATCAAATCGATAAATATTTTCCTGGTTCCGTA
>JAGDMB010000452.1 GCA_017860375.1 Bacteroidota bacterium
ATATGCAATAAGTTCTCCATAGCCATGATTGAATACTTCCATACCAATCAGAACACTATCGGGATAATCATCAAAATACCCGTTATACCATGCTGCACTATTCAGACTGCGCATGGGATGATTGAAAATTGCCATTCCTCCACTGTCTTTAAGTGCCGCAAAATACGCATCATGTTGTCCGGTCGGACAATCATCATATCCAAGATCACTAAACAGTCCGGTAACATGATTTTCTAAATTTGTCCCTGCGCAACCCGTCAGCTCATTGCCCCGGATTGCCAACATTGCGTTGCCACCATTTAAAGACGGATAAAGTGCAGCTGCTTGTCCGTTATTCACATTCGTATAAACAGTGGTGGGCGTCTCTGAAATCCATTTGGTCCAGGGCCAGGTTGTATTTGGTGCTGCCGGATGACCGCATACGTCGTGATCCGTTATTGCCTGAATATCATAATCTGCATGGGCATGAAGATATATGGAATAATCAGGAGCATAGGCTCCATCACAAACGTTGGTGTGATTATGAAGACTTGATTTGTAATAAATGCTGAAATTTACTCCATCATACGGATTCAGGATTACTTTCTGACCATATCCGCAGGCAAAACCAAAAACCGGTATCAATAGGAGTATTCTTCTCATAATCTGTGTTCAGCTTAGGTATTTGGCTGCAGTAACCCTGACCAAATTCCAGTTGTTGCACACCTGACCCGGTTAGTTGCCTCACGCCAGACAGCAGGTCCGGTATTGCCGGAAACATAATCTCCACCACTTTGTGCAAAAGAGCCTTGGTACAAATACAGCAGAACCATTAAAGGCAAAAGCAAAGTCCACCGATCCCAGTCCCAACTTGGCAGATTGATTTGAAAAAGGGTTTTCATGGGTTTACCTAAGAATTGGGTAGCGATTGGTCGTTCAAAATTAAGATTTTAAGTTACTATAAATTTTTTCAATTGTTCCTCATTGTGAATTCCTTTTTATCCGTTGCGGCATTCATGGGCTTCCCCCGCCCCTCCGGCACCTTCATTTTCACGCCCCCCTAAAATCGTAAACCCTGGTCGCTCGTGTGACCAGGGTCTGTGAGAAATAACTGAAACGTTATTATAAATCAGCGCTAATGTACAGAAAAATTCAGACTTATGCGGATAAACCGTGTTTTATTTTATGAAAAAACCCGGCTGACACCGGGTAAAATAGTGGCTATTATCCACCTAATTTATCGCCCGTATATTTACCTAACGGAATTTCAATTCAGTTTGTTGCCCTGCAAGGACTCGAACCTTGACTCTTCTGATCCAGAGTCAGACGTGTTAACCAATTACACTACAGGGCAGTTTTCTAAAGGCTTACTGTTTTTTAAAAAGAATGCAAAAGTAAAAAGGATCTTTTGGATTTCAAAATATTCGGGAATAAAAAAGGGACAAGGGACGAGGAACAAGTTGCATGGGTGTTGGGTGATTGGGGGTTGGTATTTGGAGGTACGAAAAGCATCCATTGCGTACAATATTGCCTAAGGTTGTACCAGAAAAAATACCAGTGAATATATACAGTTTATACAGATATCCCTAGTTTCTTGTCCCTGAGATCTTCGCCCAGTCATCTTTCAGTGTCACCGTTCGGTTGAAGACTAGTCTTTCCTTTGTGGAATCCTTGTCGAAACAAAAGTATCCCATTCGCAGGAACTGAAATTTTTGATCCGCATTATCTTTTGTCAGCTGGGGTTCAGCTTTTGCTGTTATCACCGACAGAGAGCCGGGATTCAGATTGGATTTCCAGTCCTTTCCGGCTTCCACATCATCCGGATCCGCTTTGGAGAATAACCGGTCGTAAAGTCGTACTTCTATATCCAGGGCATGACGGGCCGAAACCCAGTGAATGGTTGCTTTTACCTTTCGGTTGGAACCTTCGAGCCCGCTTCGGGTATCGGGATCATAGGTACACCGGATCTCCCTTATTTCACCGGTAGCAGGATCTTTCATCACTCCCGTGCATTTGATGATATACGCATTTTTCAGTCTGACCTCGTTTCCGGGTGTAAGGCGGAAGAATTTTTTCGGGGCTTCTTCCATGAAGTCATCCCGTTCAATATAAAGCTCATTTGAAAAAGGCATGGTCCGGCTGCCGGCCGTGGAATCCTCAGGATTGTTTTCGGCCTCCATTTCCTCTTCACGGTCTGCGGGATAGTTTTCGAGGACGACCTTCACCGGATGGAGGACAACCATCCTGCGAAGGGCAATTTTATTGAGGTTTTCGCGGATGCAGAATTCCAGCAGGGTGAGTTCGATCACGTTTTCGCGTTTGGCGATCCCAACGGTTTCGGCAAAATTCCGGATCGATTCGGGCGTGTACCCTCTCCTTCGCAGTCCGCATATGGTGGGCATGCGCGGGTCGTCCCATCCGTTTACAAGGCCTTCGTTTACCAGCTGCAAAAGCCTTCTTTTGCTCATCACGGTATAGTCGATGTTGAGGCGGGCGAATTCGATCTGTCGTGGCCGGTAGCTGCCTTCGGCGATCTGGTCGAGG